>JBMFXK010000001.1:0-25280 GCA_049964315.1 Clostridia bacterium
CTGCTGCAGCACATCGAAGATGCCGTCATCCAGGATATAGCGCCCCATGACAGCCCAGGCCGGGTCGGACGTTACGCTCGCAGGCGATGGTTTCTCGATGAGGTGTTCCACCTCCATGACGCCGGCGTGCATGGCACCCGTTGCGATCCCATACCGGGAGGCTTGTTCGCGTGGCACGGGCATGACCGCCACCACCGAGTATCCGGGTCGGAACTGGGCCAGCAGCTGGGCAAGGACCGGGGTCGGTCCCACCATCACGTCGTCGGGCAGCAGCACCGCGAAAGCATGCCGACCGACATGGGCGGCTGCCTGCAGCACGGCATGTCCGAGGCCCAGAGGCTCCGACTGACGCGTGTAGTGGAAGCGGGCTCCGCGCCCCACGGATCGGACCGCCTCAAGCTCGGCGCTCTTGCCGCGGCTCAGCAGGAGGCGCTCCAGATCGAAGCTGCGATCGAAGTGGTCGGCCAGCAGCCCCTTCCCCTGGCTGGTTACGATCAGGAGGTCGTCGATTCCGCTTTCAATCGCCTCTTCGGCCGCCCACTGGATGACGGGACGGTCGATAAGCGGCATCAGTTCCTTGGGCACCACCTTGCTGGCCGGAAGCAGACGGGTTCCCGCCCCGCCGGCGGGAATGACTGCCCGGTGCACGCCAGTCGATCCCATGTTCACGAGACCCCCTTTCCAGCATCCACACCGTCCCGGACACGCGATCACCGAGACTCGGGTCAGAGCAGTGCGTCGGACCCCTGCTCCTCCAGCCGCTTCACGATGGTCCTCACGCTCTGGGCACGTTCCGGAGGCAGGATGAGGATAGCGTCGGGGGTGCGCACGATCACCAGGCGCTGGACGCCGATGGCCGCCACCATGGGCCCGTCGTCTCCCAGCACCACCACGTCCCGGCTGTCCTCGAGAATGACACCGGGCTGGGGTCGTCCCTGATGCAGGCGGGCTACCGCCTCGAAGTTTCCCACATCGTCCCAGCCTGCCTGAAGTGTGAAGACCGCCAGCTTATCCCCCACCCGCTCCATGATCCCCACGTCGATAGACACGCTGTCCAGCGCCAGAAAGGGGGCGCTCGATCCCTCTTGCGCCAATGCCCGGCATGCCTCCCAGCATTCCGGCATGAAACGCCGGAAGGCCGCCGTGAGAGGCGGCAGCGGCAGCAGAAACATTCCGGAGTTCCAGAGAAATCGCCCGCTCTCCACCATGCGCTCGGCCTCGTCCGCACTGGGCTTCTCTACGAAGCGGGCTACCCGCGCGGGGCCGTACCCGGGAGCTCGGGCGATCTCGATGTAGCCGAAGCCGGTGTCGGGCCGGTCCGGCACGATGCCAAACAGCGTCATCTCGCGCTCGTCTGCGGCGTGCTGCAAGGCCCGCCGGAGCCGGTCCCGGAAGCGATCGGCGTGCTCCACCGCATGATCCGAGGGCAGCACCGCGAGCACGGCGTCCGGATCCTTCTGTTCCACCACCTGGGCCGCCCAGGCTACGGATGCGGCCGTGCCGCGGCCGGCGGGCTCCGCCAGGATGTGGTCGGCGGGCACCTCCGGCAGCTGTTCGCGCACCACGTCGCCGTATGCGTCACCGGTGACGACCAGGATATGGTCGGAGGGAAAAAGGTCCGCGACGCGTTCGCGGGTTTCTTGCAGCAGGGACCGCTCGGAGAGCAGCGGCAGGAACTGCTTCGGGCGCGCCCGGCGCGAGAGGGGCCAGAAGCGCTCGCCCCGGCCTCCCGCGAGAAGCACCAGCCAGTTCATGAAAACGACTCCCACGCCTCGGTGGCGGCCTCAGCGCCGCCGGGGCGCCTCAGGATGGCGCCGAGACTCGCCAGCACACGGACGACCGGCTCCAGGCGGGCTCCTTCGCCCATGGTCCCGATGCGCCAGATCTGGCCCTTGAGCGGTCCGAGGCCCCCGCCGATCTCAATGTTGAACTCCTCCAGGAGCCGCCGGCGGACAGCGGCGTCCTCCACTCCCTCCGGAATGCGGACGGTGATGAGTGACGGAAGCCGGATCTCCGCCTGCACGCCCAGGGTCAGCCCCATGGCCTCCATGCCGGCGGCCATGGCCTGGTTCGCCCGTCGATGGCGTGCAAAACGCGCAGGCAGCCCCTCCTGGCGCACCAGCCGGAGTCCCTCCGCCAGCCCGTAGATCATGCTGATGGGAGCGGTGTGGTGGTAGAACCGCTCTCCACCCCAGTATCGCTCCAGCATGGAGAGGTCCAGATACCAGCTCGGCGGCGGCGCGGTCCGCCCCCGGAGCCGTTCCAGCGCCGCGTCACCCGCCGTGATCGGTGCGAGCCCCGGCGGCACTGCCAGGCACTTCTGACTGCCCGCGAAGACGACGTCGAAGCCGCACCGGTCAACGTCGACCGGCATGCCCCCGATAGCGGTCACGGCGTCGACCACGAAGAGCGCACCCTGGGCGTGCACGATGTCGGACAGCCCGTCCATGGGCTGAAGCACCCCCGTCGACGTCTCCGCCATCACGAGCGCCACCAGTCGGTAGGGGGTGGAAGCAGACCGGAGTCGTGCCTCCAGCAGCCCCGGGTCGAGCGCCTGCCCCCACGGCACCTCGAGCACATCCACCCTGCCCCCCTGGCGGGAGGCGGCGTCGGCGAGCCGCTGTCCGAACAGACCCGCCGTCACCACCAGGACGGAGTCCCCAGGCTCCACCCAGTTGGCGACGGCGGCTTCCATTCCGGCGCTCCCAGTACCGGAGAGCGGCAGCGTCAGCCGATTCGCGGTGCCGAACACGAAGCGCAGGTCCTCGGATACACGATCCATGATGGCGAGAAACGCGGGATCAAGATGGCCAAGTACGGGACTGGCCATTGCCAGCCGGATGCTCGCGGGCACCGGGGACGGTCCCGGCCCCATCAACAAGCGTTCGGGAATCTCGTCGAAAAAGCTTGCCAAGTTGGCTGCCCCCCCTGCCCTATCACCCTAGCACCCGGGTTCCTCGGGCTTCAACAGGTGAGATTGCGGCCGGCCTGGGGATGCGGTGCGTTCAGTGCTGCACGGTCTGCTCCCCGTCCGCCTCATCCGGCATCCGGGCGGAACCCCCAGGGCCTTGAGGAAGCGGCCCTCCCGACATCAGCACTTCCAACTCTTGAAGCTTATGCTCTATCGCGTCCAGTTCGCGGGCCATGCGCCGCTCCAGCCGGAAGGCCCGGCGCGCCAGATCCCGGTCGCGTCGCGCCTGCCGATTCTGACTCATCATGATGATGGGGGCCGCATAGGCGGCCTGAAACGACAGCGCCAGGTTCAGGAGGATAAATGGATAGGGATCCCAGCGGCGCACCGGCAGGGTTAGATTCACCCCGATCCATGCCCCCCACAGGACGGTCTGGCCCAGAATAAATGGCCAGGAACCGGCCCCGCGCGCCAGCGAATCGGCGAGGCGCTGTCCCAGCTTGATGTGCCGCCGACTTGGTGCCGATCGCATGTCCTCCCCTCCCAGCGCGGCCGGTGCGGCCTGCTACAATCGACCTGAACCAGCGCTTCCGGAGGTGCACGGGTGACCAGGGTGACATCCCACCGGACTCACGTCCGGGTCCGATTCTGCGAGACGGACATGAACCGCCACGTGAGCCAGGTGAGCTACTTCATTTACTTCGAAGAGGCCCGGACCCGCTACATCGAGGAGCTTGGTTTCGCGTGGAACGAAGGGCCGTACAACATGGTGCTGGTCCGGCAGTGGGCCGACTACCTGGCTCCAGCGCACTTTCCCGATGAGCTTTTCGTGTTGACCGACATCGTCCAGGTTGGCCGGTCCTCCATCCGCATGGCACACCGCGTGGTGCGCTCCGCCACGCCCGACGCGGTCCTGTGCCAGGGTGAGTCGGTCATGGTCCTGGTCAACGCGGAACAGACGGCGAGCAGGCCATGGCCTGACGATCTACGTTCCCGCCTCCACGCCCACCTGAATCCGTCCGCCGCCCTGCCTGCTAAGTCTTGACCGAGGGGGTCTTGTCGGACGCGGTGACGGTGAGCGTGTCCCACATGCCGGCGGTCTCATGACCCGGCACCAGGCAGGCGATCCGGTAGTTGCCGGGCGCGCCGGTGGTGAACGTAAAGGTGGCAGAGTGTCCCGGTGGAAGACCAGACGTTAACTGCGCGGCGGGCAGTCCCGCGCCCGGGAAGGCCGGTGCGGTGCTGGTGACCGTATGGACGATGGCCACCGAATGCGGCATCTGGCCCTGATTGCTGAAGTCCACCGTGACCTTCCAGCCGGTGGGGATGGCCACCACCATGCGGCCCTTGCCGTATCCGTCGAAGTTGAAACCGCTGAGATTGGTGTTGTATCCGGCGACCAGCTTGAGCATCGCCGTCTTGGTGGCCGGTGCATAGGTCATCCACGGCACGGTGCGGGCCGCCCCGGTCTGTGCCTTGCCGTCGCTTTTCTTGGAGGAGCTGGCTTGGCCGGTGCCCTTACGGACCGACTGTTTGGCCGCCCCGGTCTTCCCGCGGCTCGGTCCAGACCGATGGGGGCTTGAACGCGACGAGGATGACGGCCGGCCCGCATTAGGACCCCCGGCGTTCAGGCCACAGCCTCCCAGCAGCACGGACATCCCCAAGGCCGCCAAGACGAGCCAGGTATTCCGACGGGTGCATCGCATGTTGAACTCCTCCCCACGCTCCCTACTCTGTCGCGCTTAGGGTGGCCGGGGACCCGAGAAAGCATGCCGTTCCGGATAGCCGTTCCAGCACATGAAAAAACGCCTCAAAAGAGGCGTTAAATTGGTGCCGGGAACCGGACTTGAACCGGTACGAGCGTTTCCGCCCGGAGGATTTTAAGTCCCCTGCGTCTGCCTATTCCGCCATCCCGGCGTCAGGAGCCGCGTCCACCGCGCCGGCTCTCGGTGTGCCGCTTGAGATCGGTCAACCGGTCCTGGCTGTCCTTCATGAACCGCGCGAGTTTGTCTTCAAAGGTGGCGGGTGGCGCGCTGCGCCGGGGTCCACCGCTTCCGCGCCCCGGCCGCGTGGGGCCGCTGCCAGGTTTGGCCTGTCGGATCGACAACGCCACCTTGCCCCGGTCGTCGGTTGACAGCACCTTTACCTGCACGGTCTCATTCTCATGCACATACTCGGCGATGTCGTGGACGTAAGAGTCCGCGACCTCCGAAATGTGAACAAGGCCCGTCTGACCGTTGGGCAATGCCACGAAAGCGCCAAACCGCGTGATTCCGGTCACGGTTCCTTCAACGATCTGTCCTACTTGAATGCTGACACCCGGGCTCGAGGCTGGCATATACCGGTGGTTCGCCCCTCCATCAAATTGCTTACGCTGTCATTATAGTGGGCGGCGCGAGCGAGCGTCAATGACGGCATTCCAACTTGTTCCAGTTATGGATTGGGCCAGATCGCGTTAGGCAGCGGCACCTGTCCACTCAGCATGCGGCGCAATGTCGTGGGATTGCGCATCTCACGCAGATCGTGACTGAGGACGGCGTTGTTGTGCTGCACGACACCAATCTGCGCCGCCAGCTGATGGGCCTGCTGGTCCAGGCGCCACCAGTGCCACGCCGATGTGACGACCCCAGCGCCGACGTATACCGTCACCGCCAGCGCGGCGATGCGGACCCACTTGATGCGAATGCGGCGCGTGGCTGTCGAACTCATGATTCCTCCGCTCCGGCGTCATCGTCGCCGTCATCACCGAATACACTCAACGGGTCGCCTGCTATCACCAGAACCACCTGGTAGCCCTTGGAGCGCGCCCGGTTGAAGAGAGTAGCGACGGTGGCAGGGCTCAACCCGAGCCGGCGGGCCACGGCCTCATTGCCGACACCCGTCTCCTTGAGCGCCACCACCTGCCGTTCCCGGTGGGACAGGCGCTCCAGACCGCGAATCTCGATCTGCACGGCGCGCCCCCCGGTTATCCACAATCTGTGTACAAACTGTGTACATCTTCATTACAGAATTTGTACACGTGGGTACTGGGCGGATCCTACGGCGATCAGCTCGTGCCTGTCAATCGAGAACGCATGTTTTGACACCGGCCAGCGGGGCCGGCGGTGACGCACGGGAACAATTTAAGAAGGATCAGGCGGAGTGGGACGACCCGGCTGCGGCCGCCGGCTGGGCTACGGCCGTCTTGACTTCTACCCGGCGCCGAAGGGGCATTTGCGCACGCCCCAGAATCCAGGGGGAGAGCGGCGTGAGGCTGATCATCCGCGTAAAGAAGAGGCTGGTCGCAAGGACGGCCAGGACCGTCGCGGGCGTGACGATGAGACGAGGCACCGACGCCAGCAGCGGTGTTACGTAATCCGTGTACTCTTGCAGGATCATGGGGTGCATCAGGTAAAGGCCAAATGACAGGTCCGAGATGATCAGCACGAGCGCCGACAGCCGCGGCAGCTCCGCCCGCCGCAGGTTCCAGCGGTGGCCGATGAGGTAAGACACGGCAATGACGAGCAGGGCGTAGGGCACCAGAAGCGGCTGCAGCACGTCGGACGCGAAGCTCACCGAGTCATGCGCGACCTGGACGCTCAGGGCGAAGCTGGCCGCCATGGCGGCGAGGCTGGCCACCAGCGCCCACCCAATGATACGGGCGCGCTGCACCACGAACCGATGCACCGCCTCATAATGGACTGCCAGCAGGGCCCCGGCCATGAGATAGGCCTCGTAGGTAAAAAACACCTGACCGCGGTACTGCACCAGGACGCCCAAGGGGCCCCACCAGCTGCTCATCCACGCGATCTGGTACTGCATGGCGTACATCATCGCCGCTTCGAGCACCACCGCCGCGGTCATCAGCCAGAGGTGATAACCCTCGGTCTTTTTCACTATCCACACGAAGATCGGCATGATCACGTAAATCTGCATAGTGATGAGCAGGTAGTACAGGTGAAACCAGGCCGTGCCTGTGATGAGGTCATGGCCGAGGGTGGCCAGGTAGCCGCCGAGACCCGGCGAATACTGGCCGCCGTACAGGAGGTAGGCGGCGGACCACACGACGTAGGGCACGCCAATCAGGAGAAAGCGCTTCTTCCAGAACTGCGGCCAGTTGGCGGGCCGGTGGTAGTAATTGTAAAACAGCACGAACGCGGTCATGAACAGGAACACTTCACGCGTGTAGTGCAGGCAGTCCATGACCATGTTGGGCCAGAAACCCGTGGACGAGTTGGTGAACCAGGTGGTGTGTACCGACATGACACCCACGATCGTGAGCGCCCGCACCATGTCGATCTCGTAACGATGCGGTTTGGACGATGCCATCAGCCTTGGCTCACGGCCTGCAGGACCTGGGCGCGCAGGACGTGGCGCAACAACTTTCCGGTCGGTCCGGCCGGAAGGTGCTTCTCCAGGACAATGCGAGTCGGACGCTTATAGGGCCCGAGATGCTCCTGGCACAACGTCTCCAGCTCCGTCACGAGCCGCGAGCCGCCACTCCGCCGCGGGACAACGTGCGCCTGCACGACCTCACCCAGGATCGTATCCGGCACCCCGATGACCAGGGCCTGCAGGACCCCGGGATGGCCCAGGAGAATCTCCTCCACCTCGCGCGGGGCCACCTTCTGGCCCCCACGGTTGATGAGCTCCCGCATCCGCCCCGTCAGGTACAGATAACCACCCTCGTCGCGGTACCCATAATCCCCGGTGTAGAACCACCCGTCCCGAAAACTTCTGTTCTCAGCGCCGTCAGCCGCAGCATCGAGATAGCCCGCCAGCACGCTCGGCCCGCCGATGCGGACTTCGCCTTCCCGTCCGGCGGGAAGCGGGCGGCTCTGCTCGTCCACCACTTCGAGGCGGACACCGACCGGAAACCCGACCGAGCCTGCCTTCCGGTACGTGGGGTCCAGGGGATTCGAGGCCACCTGGCTCGCAGCCTCGGTCAGTCCGTAGGTTTCGAGGATGAGGGGGCCAAACTTGTCTTCAAAACCTTGCAGCACGGGCCGTGGCAACGGCGCCGACGCTGACCTCACGAACCGGATCCGGTTCGGCACCTGCCCATCCCGGTCCGCCAGGATGGTGAGAATAGCGGGGACGGAGTTCACCCAGGTAGCACCGGTGGACGCGACCCGTTCCCAGAAATCATGGGCGTGGAAGCGGTCATCCACCGCCAGCCCGCTGCCCGCCTCCAGTGCGGCCAGCAGGCCAATCACCTGGGCGTTCACATGGAACAACGGCAACGGCGAGAAACCAACCTCTCCCGGACCCAGACGGTGATGCCGTGCCACCGCGTTTGCGGTGTACAGCATCTGAGGAAGGCTCAACAGGGCCTGCTTCGGCTCTCCCGTGGTCCCGGACGTGAAGAGCAGGACATGGCCATACCCGGGGTCACGGCGACGTTTCGGCGCCAGATCCTCTGCTGGAGTGCCAAGGGCCAGGCCATCCTCGCAAACGAACGCAACGTCGGGCACCTCAGCCTCGGGCCGCGCCACCACCAGCACCGGGTCAACCTTCCGGATGAGGCGTACAAGCTCGGCTGAGGGCATGTTGGGATTGGCGGGCACCGCCGTTCCGCCTCGACTCAGGACCGCCAGATACACGACGGCAAACGACAGGCCATTGGGCAACCCGACGATCACACGCGCGCCGGCCACCAGGCCATGCTGAGCCAGCGTTTCCGCCATCGCATGGACCAGAGGCGAAAGATCGCCGTACGTCAGCCGACGCTCCGCCGGCACGTCAAAAAAAGCCGGGGCGTCATGAAGTCCTCTGGCCCGCTCCGCGAGGCGATCCGCGATCGGATTAGCCGTCATCGTCCTGGCACATCCCTTCTCCCCAGAGTGCCATGAGCGTAACGAGCACGCGGCGGCAAAGGGTGAAGAAAAACCTAAGACTGACTTTCGCGCACCTGAAGATTATACCCGCCGATGTCTGCGGTGTAAGCGCGCACGCACAAATTGGCAGGAGGCGCGGCCGATCCACGCGAACGGACGCGCCATCAGAAGCACGAATCGACGGAGTGCTCGCTCAATCGCGGCCATCACAATAAGCACCAGGGGCCGGCCGAGAGCAAAAAACAGGCCAACTCCCATGCCCATGCCGACGAGCGACCAGAGTCGGAGCTGGCCCCAGTCGGCCACGGCGATGCCGGCCGCGACCACGACAGTGGCGACCAGACACAGTAAGAAGTCGGCGGCGTCGTGAAAGCCGCGCCGGAAGCGCGCGACCCTTAAATGCGCGGTGTACAGCGATTCTAAAAGGCCCAGCGCGACCCCGGCGAGCACGGTTACGGAGAAACCCCACAGCGCATCTAGGCTAGACACGTCAACCCCAGATCCGGCTCCAGAGTTTCTCGCGGTCGCGCCGGCTCCCCGCCTGCTGATAGGCCAGGCTGTCCAGTTCCCCATGGGCGAGGAAACGCCCGTCGTCGAGATCGAGCTGCTCGATGCGGAGATTCTTGCCGCGAATGTCCAGCGTGCCCATCGTGGTCTGCAGCACGATGTGATTTTCCGTGAAGCTGTCCACATGCTTCACACCGGAAATGCGAAGCTCGCGCCGCGCTTCCAGTGTCAGCAGATGCGGCTCACGCTTGTCTTGTTCGGGCATTCCGACACCCCCGCTTCGCCGTCTACACGAAGGTATGGCGGAGGAGGCGGGGATAGCACCCGATGTCAGGCGCTGCCAAACACGCTCCGGGCAAACGCTTCCACGCGCTCCCCCACCAGATCTGGCGCCTCCAGGTACGGGAGGTGACCCGCCCCGGGCACCAGCACGACATCGGCATCGGGCCGCACGGCCCGGATCTGCTCGAGGGTCGCCAGCGGCGTGATGCGGTCCGCGGTACCCCAGATGACCTGCAGCGGCCCCCGGAATCCCGCCAGATGCGGCAGGGCGTCCCCACCGTGGATGGCACGGGCGGCCGAGACGTACCCGGCTGCCCTCACCCGCCGCATGACTGACTCGACCTCCTGGCGAAGGGCGGGCGGCGCGGCTCCGGAGAGGATCTCCGGCGTGCGGCGCCGTGCCATCTCCTCGGCCCCCAACACCTCGATCGCCTGAATCCGTCGGGTGAGGGCCTCGTCACGGGCCGCATCGGAAAGCCGGCGGTGGCCAAGCGAGGCATCCATCAAAACCAGGCCCGCCACCCGTTCCGGGTCGGCCGCGGCGCATTCGAGGGCGACCAGACCCCCGAACGAATGGCCCACGACGATGGCGGGGGGCACCTGGGCCGAGGCCAGCACGTGTGCCGCCGCCTCGCCATACTCGCGCGGCGAGAAGGGCCGCGGGGGGTCGGAGCTGCGGTGGTATCCCGGCGCATCCCACGCCATCACCAGACTCTGCGCGGCCCATCGTCGGGCCAGCGTGCTCCAGGTGTCGGCGTCTGCGCCTATTCCATGCAGCAGCAGCAGAGGCGGCCCCGCTCCCCGGACCTCCACATGAATCGACACACCCAGAAAGTCACAGGTCATCGACATCCCGTCCTTCAATCACGCGATACAGACTCGCGGCTGCCTTCGCCGGCACGTGGTCCTTCACCTCCAGCACCTCCACCTGGAGCCGGCCGCGGGGCAGGTCAATCAGGAGGCGGTCGCCGACTTCCACCGCCGTCGAGGGCTTGGCGGGCCGTCCGTTTATCGACACCCGTCCTCCCTCAGCCACCTCCTTGGCCACCGTGCGCCGCTTGATGAGACGGCTCACCTGCAGGAACTTGTCAAGCCGCATCGCCGCCTCCCCAAAAGACAACAAAGCCAGGTCTTGCGACCTGGCTTCGCCACACCCGTTCCTATTTGCCGATGGAGTCCTTCAAAGCCTTGCCGGCCTTGAAAGCCGGGACTTTGCTGGCATTGATGCGCAAGGTGGCCCCGGTCCGCGGATTCCGGCCGCTCCGCGCCGCGCGGGTACGCACCTCGAACGTACCAAAGCCCACCAGGGAGACTTTCTCGCCCTTGGTCAAGGCACCTTCGATGGTGTCCACAACGGCGTTTACGGCCTTCTCGGCGTCCTTCTTGGTGAGACCGGCGCGCTCCGCGACGTCGGCGACCAATTCCGCCTTGTTCATCCGAACCCTCCTTATTGGTGAATCCTGCCATGGCACGGCTGCCTGCTGGCGAATTGCTCCTCGCCGTCCACTATTCGCCAGTATACCCGGAAATCCTTTTGGCATAACGTTTTAGGCCATTTTTCGGGGTCCTGGGAGTGCCTCCCAAAGCACCCATTCGGCCTCTTCATGCCAGGATCGAGCGGCAGCCACTCCGGCCGCCAGCCAGTCGACCAGAAGCCGGCGGCGTTCCTCCCGTGACACCTGTCGCCCGTCTTGCTGCAGGTGTTCGAGGTAGGCGGCCGCCCGGGGTCCCAGGGATACCTCTCCCCGCTTCAACGAACGGCTGTATGCCATGAGGCCGGGCATGACCCGCTCGTCTCCGTGGCCCTTGTGCGGTTCCTGGGCCTTGAGACGGTCCCAGGATGCCTGTACGTCCTGACTGGAGGTCGCCCGCACCTCCGCAAACACATGCGGATGGCGTCCCGTCAGCTTCCGAGCCTGAGCGGCAGCGACCCGGTTGAAGTCAAAGCGGCCCGTCTCGTCCTGGATCTGGGACTGCAGCACCACCTGCAGCAGGACGTCCCCCAGCTCGTCCAGCACGAGATCCCAATCCTCCGCCTCGATCGCGGCCGCCGCCTCATACGCCTCATCCAGAAGGTAGCGAAGGAGGGAACGGGGCGTCTGTTCGCGATCCCAGGGACACCCGTCGGGCGCCCTGAGTCGGCCCACCAGGTAGGTCATGGGCCCGGCGCCGTTGGGATCGCCCGGAAGCCGGGCGCTCTCCCCGCTGGAGAGGGCAGGTCCGTCAAGAAACGCATCCCACCGAACAGTAGTTGTTCGGCCGGCCGTGTCCATCCGGAGCACGGGGGCGTCGGGGGGAAAGAACGTCGCGGTCCGAAGCTGCTCCGGATCGTAGGGGCCTTCCACCCAGAATCCCTCCCGCTCGGCAGCGTACACCCACCCCATTCAGACCCTCCTCAACTCCCTGCAAATCGTAAATCCCCAAGAACCGGCCCCGGACACCGCCCCGCACCATCGGCGCCGCTTGGCTAAAGCTCGCCGAAGGCCTCGTCGGTGGCGGTGAGGGTCGCGTCAATCTCCCGCTCGGTGTGGACAGCCGAGACGAACCAGCACTCGAGCCGGCTCGGTGCCAGGTAGATGCCGCGATTCAAGAGAGCCTGATAAAAGCGGGCGAAGCGCCCGGCATCGGAGCGCAGCGCGCCGGCGTAGTCGCGCACCGGCACCTCACTGAAGAACAGCGTGAACATCCCCCCGACCCGGTTTATCACCGCCGGCACGCCATGGTGGGACGCCTGACGCAGGAGGCCTTCCTCCAGCATCCCCCCGAACTCGTCCATCTTCCCGTACGGGGAGGAGGTCCGCAGGACCCGAAGAGCCGCGAGTCCGGCGGCGGCCGACAGGGGGTTTCCCGCCAGCGTGCCCGCCTGGTACGACGGGCCGCGCGGGGCGACCGTGTCCATGATGTCGGCGCGACCGCCATACGCGCCCTGAGGAAGCCCGCCTCCGATGGTTTTGCCGAGACAGTAGAGATCCGGCGTCACCCCGCAGCGCGAGCCGGCGGTGCCGTAATGGAAGCGGAAGGCCGTGATCACCTCGTCGAAGATGAGAAGCGCGCCGTACGCTCGCGCCAGGGCACGCAGGCCCTCCAGGAAGCCCTGTTCGGGCTCCACGAGACCCATGTTCCCTTCCACCGGCTCCACCAGGATGGCGGCGACTCGCTCTCCACCTCGCTCCATGAACGCACGCACCGGTTGAAGCTGGTTGTAGGGCAGGACAACAACATCCGTCTGCACGCCCGTCGGAATCCCCGCCGGAGTCGTCATGCCCACGGTGCCCACCCCGGAACCTGCGTCCACCAGCATCGCGTCGCTGTGCCCGTGGTAGGCGCCCTGAAACTTGATAAGCGCGTCGCGCCCGGTGTAGGCCCTGGCCAGCCGCACGGCCGACATCACGGCCTCGGTCCCTGTGCTGACGATGCGCACACGCTCCAGGCCCGGAATGGCGGTCGTCAGCTGCTCGGCCAGCTCGATCTCCAGCGGGTGCGGCGATCCCGTCAGCGTCCCCTCTCCCGCCTGGCGGCGGATGGCGTCGGTCACGGCCGGGTGCGCGTGGCCCAGCACCAGCGGCCCGTAGGCCGCCTGGTAATCGATGTAGCGCCGGCCGTCCACATCAACCAGGTAGGCGCCTTCGCCGCGGGCCATCACCACCGGCGTTCCCCCGCCCACCCCTTTAAAGGACCGGGAAGGGGAGTTCACACCCCCCGGAATAACCGCTTCGGCACGGGCAAACCAGGCATCTGACAGGGATGACGGCATAACGTGGTCCTTCCTTACTTCATTCGGCGGCCGCCCCGCGCCGGTCAGGTCACGGACCCGGCGCGGCGACGCGCGCCCGTACGAGATGGTAGAGTGCCCGGTTGGCATCGGCCGCCAGGTGCGCGCGATCCGCCGCCGCCAGCACGGCCCCGGTGATGGCGTCCAGCTCGGTCGGTCTCCGCGATTCCACATCGACCAGCATCGAGCACCGGTTGGCTGCCGTCTCGCGCAAGGTGTCCAGCACGTCGAGAAAGACCTGCTCGGCCTCCAGGACAATGCCTTCGCCACCAGCTGCCGCCACCGCCTCCTCAACCACCGCCCGCAGGAGCCAATGCCATTCCGCTTGCTCCAGCAGCTGCCCGTTGGTGACTCCCAGGACGGAGGCCAGTGGATTGATCGCAGCGTTGAGGATGGTCTTCCACCACAGGGCCTGAAGCCCGTCGGCTGTCACGTGGACCGGCAGCGCCGCGGCCCGAAACCAACCGGCGACGGTACCGAGACGGGCCTGTGCCTGGAGGTCGAGAGCGCCGATCAGCGTGTCGCCCTGACCGGCCTGGCGCACCCGCGCCGGATCAAGCCGCGTCGCGCCGAGTCGCGTGATGGCGACCGTCGCCCGGTCCGGCCCGAAAGCGCTGAAGACCTGGCGGGCCGCTGCGAGTCCGTTCTCCACGGCCACCACCGCTTCCGACCCAAGCCTGGCCGGCCAGGCGGAGAGCACTCCGGCGACGTCCGGCGTCTTGACGGCGAGCACGACCCAGGGGAACGGCCTGGACAGCGCCCCCATCACATCGGCCTCAGGCCGGACCGTCCACGGGTCCCTGCCGTTGCCCGGCTCGACCGTTATCCCCGCCGCCCGGATCGCGGCCGCCTGCTCCGGCGTACGGCACAGGAGGGTAACCGGGAGGCCTGCCCGGGCAAAGTGGGCGCACAGGAGAAGCCCGATGGAACCGCCGCCGATAATGGCGATGGGGTCGTTCACGGCAACGCCTCTCGAATCTCTCCCGGCAGCACCTCCACCACTATGTTGTCGATGAGTCGGGCCTCGCCCAGGCGGGCGGCGACCAGCAAGGCCCACCGGCCACACACAGAGGTGGGCGGCGCCAGATCGGGAAGGGTGCGCACGGCGGCGTACTCCATCCGCACCCGCGACTCGGCGTGCATTACGGCGGCCATCGCCGCCTCCACCCGTTGCGGATCCCGCTCCCCGGACTGAAGGGCGCCAACACCCGCCCGACATGCCCGATACAACGCAGGCGCCGCGTGTCGGTCGTCCCGGGTGAGATAGGCGTTGCGCGAGGACAGGGCCAGCCCGTCTGGTTCGCGCACCGTCGGCACCGGGACAATCTCCACATCAAGCTGCAGGTCCACCACCAGTCTGCGCACGACCAGCAGCTGCTGCAGGTCCTTCTGTCCGAACGACGCCAGATCCGGGCGCACGAGATTGAGGAGCTTCGTCACAATCGTGGCCACGCCGCGAAAGTGGGTGGGCCTCACGGCCCCTTCCAGGGTGGCGGACAGAGCCGGCACGTCCACGACGGTCTGTGCCCCCGGCGGATACATCGTCTCCACGGAAGGATGAAAGAGCAGGGACACGCCCGCCTCATGCGCCAGGGCTGCATCACCCTCGAGATTCCGGGGATAGCGCGTGAAGTCTTCGCCCTCTCCAAACTGGAGGGGGTTCACGAAGATGCTCATCACCACATAGTCGGCCCGCCCCGCGAGCTGGCGCACATGGCTTAGATGTCCCGCGTGCAGTGACCCCAGAGTCGGAACAAACCCGATGGTGCGCCCCTCGCGGCGGACGGCATCCAACGTCCGCCGCAGGTCCGCCGCGCCTTCAATCCGCTCCATGCGTTGGAGCGGTCCCGTCGCTGTCAAAGGTATGTTCGGACGCAGGGTAGCTGCCGGCGCGGACCTCGGCGGCAAACGCGCTGATGGCGTCGCGGATCACGCTCGCGGCATCGCCGAAGCGCTTCGCGAACCGGGGCTGATGGCCCAGGGTGAGTCCCACCAGGTCATGAAACACGAGCACCTGGCCGCTCGTGCCGGCCCCGGCGCCGATCCCGATGGTGGGGATGCGGAGGCGTTCGGTGACCGCGCTGGCAAGCGGGCCTGGCACCATCTCCAGGACCAGCGCGAATGCCCCCGCCTCCTCTACGGCCAGGGCGTCCTCGATGAGGGCCTCGGCCGACGACCCGCGTCCCTGCACCCGAAATCCGCCTAGTTCATGAACCGACTGGGGTGTGAATCCGATATGCCCCATGACCGGAATGCCAGCCTCCACCAACCGTCGGATCTGAGGGGCGGACCGCCTCCCGCCCTCCAGCTTCACGGCCTGCACGCGTGCTTCCTGCATAAGCCGCCCAGCGCTCCTGAGCGCCTGTTCGACCGAGACCTGATAGGTCATGAAAGGGAGGTCACCCACCACAAACGGCCGCGTCGTGGCACGCACCACCACCCCAGCATGGCGGACGATGTCGTCCAGCGTCACACCAAGGGTGTCGGCGTCACCAAATACCGTCGTGCCGATAGAGTCACCAACTAAAATCAGGTCAACGCCTGCCTCTTCCGCCAGTCGGGCCGAAGGGTAGTCGTACGCCGTGACCATCACCAGCCGGGCGCCGGCCTGCACCTTCCGTCCGATGTCCACCAGAGTCTCGCGCCGAGCCATAAAACATCCCCCCGAGGTTCGGATGGCGCCTTGCAACGCGCCTAAAGTGTACCGAGTCGCGAAGAGATGTGCCAAGGCGCGGCGGACGCTAAACAGGCGCCCCCGGGGGCGCCTGGCGTCTTGAGCATGGCTCCTACTGTTCCATTTGCTTGGCCAAAAATCCGGCGGCCGTCTCCGCCAGTTTCACTTCCATTTCCGTCATCCGTGCGTCTTGTTCGCGGCTGCACAGGATGACAGCACCGATGGGATCCCCCTCGCAGATGATGGGGGCGATCACCTCGGCAAGAAACTTGTCCTCGTCGTCGTCCCCGATCACGCTGCCCTTGGGGCGGTGCTCTCCTCGGTTGTAGACGAGGGTTTTGCGGTCATCCATGGACTTTTCCAGCAAGGCGCCGACCGGCTTGTTGAGAAACTCTTTCTTGGGGGCACCCGAGACGGCGATCACCGTGTCGCGATCGGCGATGAGGGCGATATGGCCCACGGCCTCGTACAGGGAGTCGGCGTATTCTTTGGCGAAGTCACCCAGCTCTCCGATAGGAGAGTACTTCTTCAGGATCACCTCGCCATCGCGGTCGACAAATATCTCCAGAGGATCCCCTTCCCGGATCCGAAGCGTCCGGCGAATCTCCTTGGGGATGACCACGCGGCCCAGGTCATCGATGCGTCGCACGATGCCCGTTGCCTTCAACACGACACCCTCCCCTCGCAGCTCGGATCCTGCCCTAGTATATAGGGGCCGGAGAAAGCCTATGCATCCTCCGGTACACCACGGTCCGGTGCCGCTTTACGCACCGATAACCACGTGTGCGCGGGATCTCAAGTGCTTCACAAATTGTTGAAACACGGCGTTCTGTCGTTCGGTCAGAAGCTCGCTTCGGATAGTCCCCGCCACATTCGACAGAGGCACGGGCTGACCCGCCTTAACCGCCTGAACCTCGACGATAGAGTAGCCGAAGCGGGTATGGGCTATTCCGAGCTGTCCGGGCTTGAGGCGTTTCAAGAGCCTGGCCACCGGCGCCGGCACGCTGCCTTTCGCGCCCAGCGGCACATAGCCCAGCGAACCTCCATCGGCCCGGCTCTTGGCGGCAGTCGAATCACGCGCCGCCAGTGCGCTGAACGAGGCACCATGATGCAGCTGCTCGACCAGGCTTCGGGCACGGGGCTCGGTACCCACAACAATTTCGCGTGCCAGGACCGAGCTGGGCGTGGTGTAGCGAGCCTGATGCGCGGCATAGTAGGCGTTGACCTGGGTGGGGCTGGGGCTCGGGATGGCTTGCGTCACCCGCCTGAATGCAGCCTCGAGCATAAGCTGGTTCTTGACGAAGGCCGTGAAGGCCGCCATGTCCTGCTTCTCCGCTCCAAGTCGGGCAGCGAACGCCTTCTGACCGCCCGCCGCCACCTCGGCTGTCTTGATGGCGTCTGCCATGTCCTTCGCCGACGGGGTCGGAATGCGTGTTGAACGGACCCAGTTCAGCACCACCGTCTCATTGACCAGCTGCTGCAGGGCCGATCCGGACGTGGTGCGGGTTCCCGGGTCGATCACCCGGGCCATCGCAATGCGCGTGTTTAACATGGCGGCGGTCAGCGGCTGGCCATTCACCCTGGCGAGCGTGCCCGGACCGCATCCGCCCAGCCAGATCGCGGCCAGCAGTCCCCCCGTGTATGTCTGCCACCGCGTCACGTCACGAGGCCCCCTTCAACGTGGCCAGGACATCCTCGGCAGTCTCGAGGACGTCCTCTTTGCCGTCCAGAAGTCGGAACCCCAGCTCCGGGTGCCGACCCGGCATCTGAAGCAGCCGCCCGGGATATTTTTGCCCCAAGCGCTGAACGGCCTCTCCTTTCACCTCCCCCCGGTTCGAGAGCCGCAGCACCAGACGGTCCCGCCGGTGGGTGACCTGCGCGAGTCCCAGCGATTTTGCCAGCACGCGGATGCGGGTGATGCGGATGAGGTCGCGAACCGGGTCCGGAACTGGCCCGTAGCGCTCCTCCATCTCCTCCTGCAGACTTTCCACTTCCTCCAGCGTCGCGGAGGAGACGAGGCGCTTGTAGAGGGCAATCTTCTGCCGTTCATCGTCAACGTAATCGTCCGGCACGTATGCGGTGACGTGAAACTCCAGGGCGGTCTCAACCGGAGCTTCCGGCTGCTGCCCGCGGAGCTCTGCCACGGCCTCCGCCAGGAGCTGGGTGTAGAGCTCGAAGCCGACCGAGGCCACAAATCCGTGCTGCTCGGGACCCAGCAGGTTGCCCGCCCCGCGGATCTCCAAGTCCCTGAGCGCGATCTGGTACCCGGAGCCCAGTTCCGTGAACTGCTGAATCGCGAGCAGCCGCTGCTCCGCCTCCAGCGTGAGCCGCTTGTCGCGGCGGAATGTGAAGTATGCGTAGGCGAGGCGATTGGATCGCCCCACCCTTCCGCGCAGCTGGTAGAGCTGGGCGAGGCCCAGACGGTCGGAATCCTCCACCACCAGGGTGTTGACCGAGGGGATGTCGAGTCCGGACTCGATGATGCTGGTGGCAACCAGAATGTCGTATTCCTGGGCCAGAAATCGCGCCATCACCTCTTCGAGGTGATCCTCGTCCATGCGGCCGTGTGCGACCGCAACCCGCGCCTCCGGCAGCATCGCACGAATACGAGCCAGCGTACCGTCCATGGCGAGGATGCGGTTCTGGACGTAGTACACCTGCCCCTCCCGTTCAAGCTCGCGCCGCATCGCCTCCCGGATAAGGTCCTCGTCCCATTCCGCCACCACCGTCTCGACCGGAAAGCGGTCCTCGGGCGGAGTCTCGATGACACTCATGTCCCGGACGCCCACCATCGCCATGTGGAGGGTCCGCGGGATGGGCGTGGCGGAGAGCGTCAGGACGTCCACCACCTCCCGCAGGCGCTTGATGCGCTCCTTGTGGGCGACGCCGAAGCGGTGTTCCTCGTCAACGATGAGGAGACCGAGATCGCGGAACTTGACGTCGGAGCCCAGGAGCCGATGCGTGCCGATCACCATATCCACCGACCCAGCCGTGAGACCGTCGATCACCTGTGCCTGGTCGCGAGGGCTCCGAAAGCGGCTCAAGACCTCTACCACAATGGGAAAACCCATGAGCCTCGAGCGGGCCGTCACCAGATGCTGTTCGGCCAAAAGCGTAGTCGGAACCAGGAACGCTACCTGCTTGCCGGCCATGATGGCCTTGAACGCGGCCCGCAGCGCTACTTCAGTCTTGCCGTAGCCCACATCCCCGAGCAGCAGCCGGTCCATGGGCCGCGTCCGCGCCATATCGTCCTTGATCTCACGGGCGGCTCGCAGCTGATCGGGGGTCTCCTCGTACGGGAAGGCGTTTTCGAACTCCCGCTGCCAGGGAGTGTCCGGCCCGAAGGCGAAGCCGGGCCGCGCTTCGCGCGCCGCGTACAGGCGCAGAAGCTCCTCCGCCATCTCCCGCACCGAGGCCTTGACCTTCTCTTTGGTCCGGGTCCAATCGTTCCCGCCCAGGCGTGAGAGCTTGGGGGGGCGGTCCTGGACGCCGGCATAACGCTGGACCAAATCCAGCTGCTCCACCGGCACGTAGAGCGCGTCATCCCCGGCGTACTCGAGATGCAGGTAGTCTTTGGGCCGGCCCCCGGCATCCAGGGTGCGCACCCCGCGGTAGATGGCGATTCCGTGCGTCACGTGGACCACGTAGTCGGCGGGTGAGAGCTCGGCCAGCTTCACCAGCGACTGCCCGGTCACCGAGCGGCGGCGTGCCTGGTGTGGGTGTACGTCGCGGCCGGTCAGTTCCGTCTCGGTAAACACAGCCAGCGCTAGTTCGGGCAGGATAAATCCCTGTCCTAGATGGCCCACCAGCACGCCCGCCTCGCCCGGGTCGGGCAGACTGCGGCGGGCGGGCACAGAGGCATCGATCAACCGGCTCACGAGTTCGTCCTGAGCCCCGGCGTCCTTCACCACCAGCACAACGCGATGGCGGGCCTTCCGCAGCCGCTGCACCTCTGTGAGCAGCAGGTCCCACTGCCCGTGCGCCCGCGGGGCCGGTCGCCCCGACAGGCTGTAAACCTGGCTCTGGTGGCGGCGCTGGTGCGGCAGCAGCGACAGGGACACGACTGCCCGCCCCGCCACACGGGCCGGAAACTCGTCCTCGCCGAGGCTCCCCTCGCACTCTACGGGAAGCAGCTCCCCGCGTTCAAGCCGCCGCTGCTGCTCGGCCACCTCGTCCAGCGCCCGGCCCCGCACCGCCTCCAGCACCCGGTCCCGATCGTCAAAAACGACCACGGGAGGGGTGGAAAACAGCTCGGGCAGAGCAACCGGCGGCCCAAACGCGGGCAGAATGCGCTCGATGCCGGGCCAGGATCGCCCCTCCAGGAGCCACCCGAAGCGCTCTTGCCAGCGGGCTTCCATGGTCTCCGCCACATCTGCCCGTCCCACGCTCCGCTGAGCCCCCGCGGCCACCTTCAACTCGCCGGCCAGCCTGTCAATGGCCCGGCGCGCCTCTTCCGGCGTCCACAGAATCTCACGCGCCGGGCCCAACGTGACCGTCTTCACGCGTTCGCCAGATCGCTGGGTCATAGGGTCAAAACGAGTCAGGAGGTCAATCTCGTCCCCGAACCATTCGGCCCGAATCGGCTCCCCCTCAGGCGGATATACGTCAAGGATGGCCCCCCTGAGCGCCCACTGACCTGGCTGCTCCACCATCGGAAGCCTTTCGTAGCCGAGGCGCACCAGGCGGTCGGCGGCCTCGTCCCGGTTGTGGGTTTGGCCCAGCTGAAGGGTGAGCGGCCCTACCCGGACCGGGCGGAGCAGCTGGCGCGTCGCCTCGGCCGGGGCGACGGCCACGACGTCGGGCCTCGCCCGCATGCGGTAAAGGGCCTCAAGCCGCCGGTGCTCCCATTCATGGCCCAGCGCGGCGACAGCCCCGTAGACCACCGCCCGGGGCGGGATGAGAGCTACCCGCTCGTCGCCAAGCCATTCCGCCACCTCGAGCGCGAGACGCTGTGCCTCGCCCCAGCCCTGGCAAACCACCAGCAGCGGATGATCGTCCAGGGCCAAAGTGGCCGCAGCCAGCGCCGGCAGACTCCCGGCCAGGCCGAAGATCTGCGCGTCCTCGCCGGCCCCCACCCGCCGCTTAAGTTCTGCCCAACGTTCCGACGCCTGCCACAGCGCCATGAGCCCGGAGAGTTCAGACAGAAACAGTCACCCCACCACGTACAAATGCCCAGGGCGGCTCCGCCCCGGTGTCGTGCTGCTATTGTACCTGACCCGTCACCCTATCCGGCCGCAGACGACATCCCACCAGATCCACCCGCTCCAGTCATGGCGTGCGCGTCCAGTTCTTCGCGAGAACGGTATCATGGAGGAAGCAACCTGCCATTATCAGGCGGCCAGACCCGCACTTGCCGTCGGGGTGTCACAGACCGGCTCGCGCTGGTCAGGAGGGAGTTCGTCATCGATTCCCAATCCCCCGCCCTTGTCGTTGTGACCAACCGGGAACCCTGGCTCCACCGGGCCACCCTCCACGGTACCGTGCTGCGCCGCACCCCCGGAGGCGTGGTGAGCGCGCTGGACCCCGTCCTGCGGCATCGGGGAGGCGTGTGGATCGCGTGGGGCAGCGGCGAGCGCGACTGGGTGGAAGCACCGGACGGTCGGGTCGCCATCCCTCCCAGGGATCCCCGATACATGCTCTACCGGGTTCGCCTGACCGAAGACGAGGTGCGGGGATACTACCTCGACTACTCCAACTCCGGCCTCTGGCCGCTTTGTCACCTGGCCGTCGAGCGGGTGCGTTTCTACCGGAACGCCTGGAATATCTATCAGGACGTCAACCGCAAGTTTGCGGAGGCGATCCTCGACTCATCGGTTCCCGCCGACACCGTCTGGAGCCACGATTACCAGCTGGCGCTGGTGCCGGGCCTGGTCCGATCGCTCCGGCCGAACCAGCGCATCGTCCATTTCTGGCACATTCCCTGGCCCCCCACCACCCTGCTCCGGCTGTGTCCGAATCGCGAGGACATCATGGAGGGGCTCCTCGGCGCCGATGTCCTCGGATTCCAAACAGAAGATGACTGCCGCCGTTTTCTGGACAGTGTCCAGCAGTTGCTGCGGCACCGGGTGGACATGGAACAGGGCACGGTCGACCTAGCCGGGCGGATGGTGCGGGTGATGAATTTCCCCATCAGCATTGACACGCCGCTCGTGGCCAGTACGGCAGACCTCCCGGCGACGCGCCGCCTCACCTTCGGACTGCGCAAAAGGGTCGACCAGCGGGACCTGGTGCTGGGTGTGGCAGTGGACCGGCTTGACTACTCCAAAGGCATCCTGCCGCGGCTGGAAGCGCTGGACATGTTCTTTCTCCGCTATCCCCACCGGAGGGGTCAGGTAGTGCTGCTGCAGGTGGTGGCGCCGAGCCGCTCCGATGTGCCCGACTATGCGCTTTTGGGCGAACAGGTGCAGGAGGCGGTGGACGATCTCAACCGTCGCTGGGGCACCAGCGACTGGATGCCGGTCATTTCGATTCCGGGGCCGCTGGACCTCCGGCGGCTGGCTGCCCTTTACCGGGCCGCCGACTTCTTCCTGGTCAGCTCGCTCATGGATGGCATGAACCTCGTGGCCAAAGAATTTGTCGCGGCTCAGCTTGACCAGCGCGGCGTCCTGCTGCTCTCCGAGACAGCCGGCGCCATCGCCGAGCTGGAAGACGCCCTGCCCATCAATCCTCTCGACCCCGAAGGATTTGCCGACACGCTGGAGGAGGCCATCCAGATGCCCGCTGCCGAGCGGGCGGCGCGGCTGGAGCGGATGCGGACCCGGCTCGAAGAGTACACGGTTCAGGAGTGGGCGGAAGATGTGCTCGCCTCGGTAGAGATGACGGTGGCCGATGCGGCCCTGGCGCGCATCCTGCAGGCCCGGCAGCAGGGCAAGCAGATTGTCTGGGCACTGGATGTGGACGGCACGCTGGTGGAGTTTGCCCCGCACCCCGATGCGGTGGTGATACCCGGCCCTCTGCTCGACACCTTAAAGAGTCTGCACCGGACCGCGCACACGCCGGTGCTTATTATCTCGGGCCGGTCGGAGGAGAGTCTCAGAGCCCTCATGGGGAACGAATTTCCGGGGCTGCTGATGGGTCACCACGGGCTCGACAGCGCTCCCGACACCCGGGATCTCACGCCCCCCCAAGAGTGGAGGGCGGAGTTCCTGCGGCTTGAGCGCGACTGGCCGGGGGCATGGCTCGAAGACAAGGGGCCCACGTGGTCGTTTCACTGGCGCGGGGTCGACCCGCACCGAAAGCCGTCCCTGCTCGAAACGCTGGCCGGACTCAGCGATCGCCTGCGCCACCCGGCCTACCGGACGCGCTTCGGCAACGAGGTGCTGGACGTGTACCCGCTGGCCGCCAACAAGGGGACGGCTCTCAGGAACTGGCTCGTCCGCACTTACGGTCCGGAGTGGGACAGTCAGATTTATCCCGTCGCCATGGGTGACGACACGACGGACAAGGACCTCTTCCTGGCGGTGGGAAAGAGCGGCCTCTCTATCGCCGTGGGCGCCCGCATAACCGGCGCCGCCCTGGTGCTTGACTCCCCCGCAGCCGTCAGACGGCTCCTCGCCCGGGCCTCGATGTCGCTTCGCCAGTAGTCATTCGCGGCCGTTGAAGCGGTTCATGGCCGCCTCGAGGCCCTCCTCCAGCACGGCATCCAGCGCGGCGCAGGCCAGACCGAGCCGCTCTTCCCAGAGGGCGCGCTCGGCCCGGGGAAAGCGCCCCAGCACCCAGTCGATGCTGTCGAGGGGCTCCGGCGGCCGGCCGATCCCCACCCGGACCCGGGGAAACCCGTAGGATCCCCCGAGCGCGGCGATGATAGAGCGAAGCCCATTGTGCCCGCCGCTGGAGCCGTTCTTGCGGATCCGGATCTGTCCCGGCGGCAGGTCCAGGTCATCCGCCACCACCAGCACCCGCGGCGTGTCGATCTTGTACCGGCGGCAGAACGCGCCCACGGCATCCCCGGACAGGTTGACGAAGGTCATCGGCTTCATGAAATAGACGCCCTCGTGACGGGCGACCACCGCATGCGCCTCCTTGTGAAACCGGAACCCCGCCTCCCGGGCCTTTCGGTCCAGCACCATGAAGCCGATGTTGTGCCGTGTGTTCTCATACTGGGGGCCCGGGTTTCCGAGCCCCACCACCAGATCGATCGCGTCCGCCCTCATTGATAATCCTCAATCACCCTCGAAATCACTCGAAGAGCTTGGAGACGGACTCGTTCTCATGGACGCGCGTGATGGCTTCGCCCAGCAGCGGCGCCACGCTGATGACCTTGGTCTGGCGCGGAGGATCCTGGACGGGAATGGTGTCGGTCACGACGATAGAACGGATTGGCGCATGATCAAGCGTGTTTTTGGCCGTGCCCGAAAACACCGGGTGGGTGGCACAGGCATAGACCGCCAGCGCCCCAAGCTCCAGGACCGCCTCGGCCGCCTGGGCTATCGTGCCGCCCGTGTCAATCATGTCGTCTACCATCACCACCGTCCGCCCCTTGACGGCTCCGATGACATTCACGACCTCGGAGACGTTCGGTTCCGGGCGCCGCTTGTCAATAAAGCCCAGCGGCGCGGCCAGATACTTGGCGAGCTGGCGGGCACGGTAGACGCCTCCGGCGTCAGGCGAGAAGACGATGGGATTGTCCAGATCAAGCTGGGAGATATGTTCGGCCAGTGTCCGGTTTCCAAACAGGTTGTCCACCGGAATATCAAAGAAACCCTGCAGCTGGGGGGCGTGCAGGTCCATGGTCAGCACCCGATCGGCTCCCGCCATCGTGATCAGGTTCGCGACCAGCTTCGCGGAGATGGGCTCGCGCGAGCGGGTCCGGCGGTCCTGGCGTCCGTAGCCGAAGAACGGCATCACGGCCGTGATCCGGTGGGCGGAGGAACGCCGGCAGGCGTCCACCATCAGCAGCAGCTCCATCAGGTTGTCGTTCACCGGCTGGGAGGTGGACTGCACGATGAACACATCGGTGCCGCGCACGTTTTCCTCGATGTTGACCCGGATCTCCCCATTGGAGAACCGGCCCACGTCAGCCGAGGACAGGCGCACACCGATGTTCTCGGCCAGTCGCCGGGCCAGAGCGGGATTGGCCGATCCAGATAAAAGGCGGAGTTCGCCTTCACGATTGAGAGTCACAGTTCAAAGCCCCGTCCTCTCTGTGGGCATGACAGGATGTTAGTAGTGCGATGACGGCGGGTCACTTGCGGGTCGTCTGGGACTCGCGGCGGGTCCGCGCCCAGTCGGCTTTGGTCTCCTGGCGGGCGCGGGCAATTGCCAGCGCGTCGGCGGGAACGGCATGATCCACGGTGGAACCGGCCGCCACATAGGCAC
>JBMFXK010000001.1:25290-31929 GCA_049964315.1 Clostridia bacterium
CACCAGATTTACGTTGCAGCCGATGAAGGCGTCGTCGCCGATGAAGGTGGGGTGCTTATGCACCCCGTCGTAGTTGACCACCACCGTGCCGGCTCCGATGTTGACGTGGCTCCCGATCGTCACATCGCCGAGGTAGCAGTGATGACCAGCCTTGGAACCAAGGCCCATGCGTGCGTTCTTCAACTCCACGTAGTTGCCGATGTGGACGTCGCGTTCAAGATACGTGCCGGCCCGGAGGTGGCTGTAGGGGCCGACGCTTACGTGCGCCATGAGCCGGCTGCCCTCAATCACCGAAGGGCCCACCACCACCTGGTCCCCCAGCTCGCTGTCGACGATGGTGGCCATTGGCCCTATGCGTGCGCCCTCCCCGATCGTAGTGTGCCCGCGGATGGTGGTCATCGGCTGGATCACCGTGTCCATGCCAATCACCACCTCAGGGTCGATGAAGGTGGTGGCCGGGTCCAGAAGCGTCACCCCTGCCTCCATGAGGCGGCCCAGGGTGTCGCGGCGCAGGATGGCCTCGGCCTGGGCGAGCTGGGCGCGGGTGTTGATGCCCATGACGCGCTCCGGCTCCGGGGCGAGGATGGTGGTCACAGCCACGCCGTTGTCCAGCAGTGCGGCCACCGCATCGGTCAGATACTGCTCCTGCCCGTGTTCGGGCAGATCCGGCAGGATGCGTTCGAGATGGCGGCGGGGCCACACGCCGATGCCGGTGTTGATCTCCTGGATGCCGCGTTCGGACGCGCCGGCATCCTTCTCTTCCACGATCCGAACGACGGTACCGGTTCCGCCCCGTACGATGCGCCCATAGCCCGACGGATCGGCCATCTCCGCCGTCACCAGGACGGCACCATCATGCGCTTCCGCTTCTTCCAGCAGCTGCGCCAGGAGATCCCGGGGCACGAGCGGGCCGTCTCCGTAAAGCACCAGCACGCGGTCCACATCCGGATCCAGAACGGACAGCGCCCTGCGCACCGCATCTCCGGTGCCGAGCACGCCCGGCTGCCGAACGGTTCGCGCACGGTCCTCCACCAGGGCCTCGACGCGGTCGGCGTCATAGCCGGTCACGACCACCAGGGCCGACAAAGAAAGGGCGCGAACCTGGTCCAGCACATGATCCAGGAGCGGCTTTCCCGCCAGTTCATGCAAGACTTTCGCCCGATGAGAGCGCATCCGGGTGCCTTGCCCGGCCGCCAGTATCACTGCCCCGGTCACGTCGCTCCACCCGCCCTCAGTAGGCTACGTTAATGGTCCCCCAACGGGACTCGGGGTGCAAGTCGACAAAAAAAGAGCACCGTCCACCACGGTGCTCTCTTCCGGACCGGATCAGGTCAGGCTTCCTGAAACCGGTCGAGCACCGCACGCTGGATGCGCTCGCGGGCGCTCGGCGTAATCGGATGGGCCACGTCCCGAAACTCTCCGTCAGCCGTCTTGCGGCTTGGCATCGCAACGAAGAGGCCCTTCGTGCCTTCCACCACCTTCACGTCGTGCACCACAAACTCCCCATCCAGCGTCACCGAGGCGACGGCTTTCATCTTCCCATCACTGGCAATCCGGCGGAGTCTGACGTCTGTCACTTCCACGGCGGTTCATCCTCTCTACGCTGTCGGCACGCCAGCTCATGCAACGACTTCGTAGGGGGAAGAAACAGATCCTGCCCGTTGTCGAAATTTTGGGCCGGATTTCAGACACTCATCAGGTTATTAGGCAAGTACCTCCGCATCGGGGTAGGAGGCCTTGAGCGCCGCGAGAAGCTCGCTCGCATGAGGCGCATTCCGCGTCTCCAGGATCAGCCGCACCTCCACCTGGTTCGGGCTGATGCCGGGGTGCCACCGCTCATGTTCCACGGTCAATACATTGACCTGCCGCTCCGCAATGAGCGCCAGGAGCCGGGACAGCTGACCGGGGCTGTCGCCGATCACCACCTTCAGGTGAAGCTGGCGCCCCTCCTCGGTCAGCCCCTTCTCAAGCAGGCGCGACAGAAGCCCGACGTCGATGTTGCCCCCCGACACGACGACACCGACACGCTCGGCGCCCACGGCAATCCGGCCGGACAACAGCGCGGCCAGGGGGGCCGCCCCCGCCCCCTCCACCACCAGCTTGGCCCGCTCCAGGAACAGGAGAATGGCCCGGCTGATGTCGTGGTCGCTGACCGTCACCAGGTCGTCGACATACTCCTCGATGAGCGAGAAGGTAAGGTCCCCCGGCTGTTTGACCGCGATGCCGTCTGCGATGGTGGACGCCTGCGCAAGGGGTTCGACGTGGCCTGCTCGGCGTGCTCGCACCATGGCATCCGATCCCTCGGCCTGCACGCCGATAATCTTGATGCGGGGGTTCTGCCCCTTGGCCGCCAGGGCAATCCCCGAGATGAGCCCGCCGCCGCCAACCGGCACCACCACGATGTCGAGATCCGGCTTGGCGTCGAGCATCTCCAGCCCCACGGTCCCCTGGCCAGCGACGATGAGCGGATCTTCGAACGCGTGAATCAACATGCGGCCACTCTCGGCGGCAATCTCCAGCGCCCGCTGGAATGCGTCATCGAAGGCGCGTCCGTGCAGTTCCACCTGCGCTCCGTAGGCCTCTGTGGCCGTCACCTTCGCCACTGAGGCCAGCTCGGGCATCACCACGACCGCCGACGTTCCCACCAGCGACGCGGCCAGGGCCACGCCCTGAGCGTGGTTGCCGGCCGATGCGGCCACGACACCGCGGCTTTTTTCTTCCGCCGTCATCTGCCGCATGCGGTTATAGGCCCCGCGAAGTTTGAAGGAACCGGTGCGCTGGAGGCTTTCCAGCTTCAGGAAGAGCCGGGTGTTCAACAGGTCGCTCAAACCAGATGACTCCTGCAGGGGAGTCACGTACGTGATGCCGCGCAGCGCCTGTCGCGCCGCCCGCACATCATCCAACGTCACGGATGCCATAGCTCGCCTCACTTCGCCGTCATCGGCATCTCGAGTCCCAGCCGCGCCGCGACCCACGGCGTGGGCCCAATCTGGGCGGCACCGTCCCAGGTCAGCGCACTTGAGATCCCGTCAATCAATTTGGGAGAGGGCTCCCGGGTCGCGACCAGGACTCCCACCCCGACGATCCGCGCACCAAGCTCGGACAGCAGGTCGGACGCCGCCCGCGCGGTGCCCCCGGCCTTCAGAAAGTCATCCACAAAAAGCACCGGCGCATTGCGGACCGGGCTTCTCTGCGCGATGGACATCGATTGGATGCGATGGGAAGAGCCCGACAGATAATTGATGGAGAGGGAGGAGCCTTCGGATAGGCGATTGTCGCGGCGCAGGAGCACCACGGGCAGGGTCAGTTCCCGCGCCACCGACAGCGCGAGGGGGATGCCCTTGGTTTCCACGGTGACCACAAACCGCGCGCCCTGGTCCTGCATCCGCTCGGCCAGCAGCGCTCCGAGCGGATCCACCCTGCGCGGATCGAACAAAAGGTCGGTCATATAGAGAAAGCCGTTGCCCGTGAGCCGGCGCTCGTCGCGCAGCGCGTCACACCACTGCACGACCGCGGACCGGGTCAGGAGCTCATCGAGCCGGGAGCGGTAGCGAACCCCTCCGCCTGGGCCCACCTGCGTCTCGACCTCGCCAAGCTCCGCGTCATGCAGCGCGTCCTTGACTTCCGCCAGATCTTCACTGAGGGTCGATTTGGCCACGCCCAACCTCGACGCCAGCGTCGACAGCGCTTCGTCGACGCCGGGGTTTGCCGTGACAAGGCGGGTGAGCGCGATCAGGCGGCGTTCACGTTCACGCATGCGCCGGACTCCCGGCCTCCGACATAAGCTCCTGCACGAGCTTCAGGTCGCTCGCCTTGTCGACATCGACACCCACTTCAGGATGGAAGAAGATAAGCGCCCGGCCGGTCAGGCCGAGCAGTTCGCCGGCCCGCTCCTCCACCTCCGGGATAGACAGCCGGCCCACCAGGAACTTCACCAGCGTGCCGTACCCGATATCACGGGCCAGCTTAAGCGGCGATTTGCGATGCTGCAGGAGCCGCTCGGCCCGGGTGCGCAGCACGGATGCTACCCGTGGCCGCACAAGAAAGAGGTTGCCTCCGGTGAAGACGCCCTCCGCGAACCGGAAGTAGGTGCGCTGAACGCCCGGCCAGGTTCCCAGGATCGTGGACTGTGGGATGACAGGGTATATCATGTCCACTTCCCCCAGGCGCGCCGCCTCTTCGAGGAAAGTCTCGACGATGGCCGAAGTCAGCAGCGGGATGTCCGCCGTCGCCACCACGACCGGATCGTCAGGCGGCAGATCTTTGAGCCCCCGCTCGATATTGTCAAACAGGCTCGGACCCGGCACGACCACGCTGAGGCCCTGACGCCGCACGGCCGGACCCACGATGCGGATGCTGTCAATGGATGGGCTCTTGGCCAGCGCATCGAGAACATACTCCACCATGGCTCGGCCCTGGATGGGGATGAGAGCCTCGTGGGAGACGTCCCCAAAGTCGCCGAGCCTCCCGTCATTTTCCTGGCCCGCCAACACCACCGCGTGCATCAGCTGCCCCCTTTCCCAAGTTTCTCGGTCTGCACGAAAGGCAAACCGGCCTGGCGAAGAGCCGCAGCCAGGGCCACGGCCTCGGTGTGGTCGGACAGCCAGACCACGTAACTGGATCCGGTTCCCGACATCACCGTGCGCTCGGGAGGCGCCCCCAATTGCTCCAGGCGAGACCGGAAATGTTCCAGATCCGGGGCAACGTGAAACGCGGCATGCTCCAGCTGATTGCCTAGTTTGAAGGGTATCACGCGCGCCTGAAGAGCGTCCACGACCGCCGGCGTGGCGGGAGGAGCGACGGGTCCCACCGCATCAAACGCAGCATAGACCGCTTTGGTCAGGAGCGGGATGCCCGGGTAGGCGATGACGAGGGTGCCCTGCTCGGGCTCCGCAAGGGCTTGCAATATCTCACCCCGTCCGGTTGCGCGGGCACAGCGTCCGGCGATGCCAGTTAAGAAAGGCACGTCCATGCCGAGGCGCTCGGCCGCGTTTTGGATGTCCGCCCGGGCTTCGGGGTACTGTGCCATCCCCCACCGCAGCACGGCCGCCGCATCGGCACTCCCCCCACCCAGCCCTGCTCCGGCCGGAATGGCCTTCTCGAGCGTGACGCGCACCGACAAAGACACGCCGACAATCTCTTCCAGCAGCCGGACGGCCCTCCAGGCAAGGTTCTCGGGCGCGGGGGTCAGGTCGAACCCGGACACCTCAAAACACGGCTCGGCGGCGGGCTTGAGCTCCAGCCTGTCAGCAGCAGCGATGCGGTAAAGGACAAGGTCAACCTCGTGCCAGCCGGCCTCGGGCTCCGGTCGCACATCAAGGGACAGCGTAACTTTGGCCGGGGCCGCCATCTGGGTGACATCCACATGCGGACATTAGCCGCCGCCCACCAGAATTCCTGTTGCGGCGCCCTCCGGGGCGCGGGCCTGCAGCGCCTCGTCGGCGGCGCTGCGAACCGTCTGGTAGCTCTCGAAAAGGACCACCGCCAATGCTCCTGGTGCCGCCAGGCGGATGGCTTCACGGACCGCTTCGCCCTCGTCCAGGACCGTCTCGATACGCCCTGCGGGAAAGCCTGCTTCAAGTAAGGCCGCCTGGATCAGCTGTGCCAGTTCACCAGGATTCCTCCCGCGGAGATCCGCGTCCTCCCGGACTACGATCCGGTCGGCGAACCCGGCGGCCGTCTTCGCGGTGCGTATAAGGTCCTCATCCCGCCGATCTCCCGGCAGTCCCAGCACCATCACGACCTCACGCGGTTTGAGCCGACGGCAGAGCGGTTCCAGCGCCATCAGTGCAGGAGTGTTGTGGGCGTAGTCGATGAGCACGGTGAGATCCTTCCCCTGCAGCATCTCCAGTCGTCCTTGATTGAGCCCCTGGCCGCCGGGCGGGAACTGGGCCAGAGCCAGCGCGACGACGCGCGCGTCGAGACCGGCGGCCAGCCCTGCCGCAGCGGCGGCGGCCGCGTTGGCCACATTCATGGCGGCGATGCCGCCAAGGGATGCGGGCACGGACCGCACCGCCACAAGGCGTCGATCCTTCTGGCCCTGGCTGTGCACCAGGTATCCATGCACGACGTGCACCACGTCCGCGTCCCTGTATCGACCCTGCGCCCGCTCCAGACTCAGATCCCGGGTGGAGAAGTACACCACGCGCCCGCGCGAGCGCGACCAGAGACCTGCCGTCCGTTCATCGTCGGCGTTCAGTACGGCGGTGCCCGTCTTTCGGACGGCGTCCACCACCAGGGCCTTCACATGGACCAGGTCGTCGAGGTCCTGCACCCCGTCCTGCCCCAGATGGTCAGGGCCGATGTTGGTGACCACGGCCACGTCGCAGTCGTCGAAGCCGAGACCGCCACGCACCATTCCCCCCCGCGCAGTTTCCAGGACCGCCGCCTCCACCGCCGGGTCGTTCAGCAGCAGCCGGGCGCTCCATGGGCCGGTCAGGTCTCCGCGCGCGATCCGGCGCTCTCCGATGAAGATCCCGTCGGTGGTTGTCATCCCGGTGCGATAGCCGGCCGTGGTCCAGATAGCGGCCAGCATGCGCGCTACGGTGGTCTTGCCGTTAGTGCCGGTCACGGCGGAGACCGGGATGCGTCCGTTGGCCGGATGGGGAAACAGGTGGTTGACGATGGCAGCGCCGACTG
>JBMFXK010000002.1:0-26052 GCA_049964315.1 Clostridia bacterium
GAGCGGCGCTGGATCTGGCGTCGGCGCGGATCCGCGCCTTTTTGGAAGCGACCCGCCCGCCCCGGGAGCAAAAGGGCCCCGCGGCCGACGGGATTCAAGCCCGGGTGATCTGGGAGCCGCTGCGGCGCGTGGCCGTGTACGTGCCGGCGGGACGTTTCCCCCTGTGCTCGAGCGTGCTCATGGGCGCGATTCCGGCTCAGGTGGCGGGAGTCGGGGACGTTGCCCTCATGACCCCTCCGCAGCGGAACGGGCAGCCGGATGCCGCGACGCTGGCCGTCGCGGCCCTGCTCGGCATCGACGAGGTTTATGCCGTGGGTGGCGTACAGGCGATTGCCGCCGCCGCTTACGGGACCGAGACGGTCGGTCGGGTCGATGCCATTGTCGGGCCGGGCAACCGTTACGTGACGGAGGCCAAGCGCCAGGTTGCGGGCATCGTCCGCATCGACGGCCTGAACGGACCCTCCGAGGTGGTCATCTGGGGGGATCATTCCGTATCGGCCCGGCAGGCGGCGCTCGACCTCCTGGCCCAGGCCGAGCACGATCCGGAAAGCTGGGCCCTGGTCTTGAGCCACCAGACGGAATGGCTGGACGCGGTTGGAGGGTGGGCTGAGAGGCTGGGCCGCGAGTTGCTGGCTCAACCGGGCGTCGGCGCGGTCGAGGTGGCGACCCCCGATGAGGCGGCGGTGTTCGTGAACGACTTCGCTCCCGAACATCTAGAACTCTGGGGTGGCGCCGTCGGCCATGCGGACCGCATCACCTCCGCCGGGGCCACGTTTCTCGACTGCCCCACCCCGCTGGGTGATTATGTCGCGGGCCCGAACCATGTCCTGCCCACCGGCGGACAGGCGCGCCGGGCCTCGGTCCTGGGCGTGGAGGATTTTCTCCGCCGGCGCACCGAAACCCGCGTCGTGAGCGACGCTGGCCGTGTCATCGAGGCCGGGGCGCAGCTGGCTAGGGCGGAGGGTCTGGAGCGTCACCGGGCTGCCCTGCTCGCGTTCCAGAAGGGCACCGTATGAGGGCGGCGAATGTCCGGACTCCCACCGCTGTAACCCGAACGACCCGCGAGACAGATGTCCAGGTGATCTTGGGGTCCGACGCCCCCGGCCTCGATGTGGCGGTTCCGATCTTCCAACACTTCTTGAACGCGTGCCTCACGACGTGGGGCTGCCCTGCGCGGGTTGAGGCCCGGGGCGATGTCGACGTCGACCCGCACCATCTGGTGGAAGACGTCGGGCTCGTGCTGGGGCGGGCCCTGGCCGAACACTGGCCAGGTTACCGCGACATTGCCCGCTACGGGTGGGCCGTGGTGGCGATGGACGACGCTCGCGCCGAAGTGGCGCTGGACCTGTCAGGACGTGCCGGATGCTGGCTCGAGAAGGTGCCAGACGGCGCGGTCAATGGACTCGAGTCTGAGGTCTTAGGCGAGTTCTGGCAAGGTGTTGCCCGCGGCGGGGAGCTGACGCTCCACTTGAACATTCCGGCCGGGAACAGCCGCCACCATCGCTGGGAGGCCGCCTTCAAGGCACTGGGACTGGCCCTGCGGCAAGCGACAGAACCCCGAGAGGGGACGCTCAGCACGAAGGGGGTGATTCGCCATGCGGGTCGCGATCATTGATCTGGGATTCGGGAATTTGAACTCCGTGCGCTGGGCCCTGGAGCGATTGGGAGCGGAGGCGGTGATCACGGGGGACGCTGATACAGTTCTGGCCGCTGACGCCATCGTGGTGCCGGGGGTGGGCCATTTCGCGGCGGCCTCGGCGCGGCTGGCCGACACCGGTCTCGACACGGTCATCTGGCGCCGCGCTGGCGCCGTGCCGCTCCTCGGGATCTGCCTCGGCATGCAGATCCTGTTTGACCGCTCGGAAGAGGGTGGACGGGGCCTCGGCCTCCTCCCGGGTGCGGTGACCCGGCTGCGCGACCCGGCAGGGCCGCTCCCCCACGTGGGCTGGAACGCGGTTCAGGTGTCGGCCGCCGCAGGCATCATGGCGCGAGCGGGGGCGGGCGACGCGTACTTCTGCCACACCTATGCCGTCCGACCTGAGGATGCCCTGCTGGCCGCCGCCTTCACCGACTACGGCGATCGATTTGTCAGTGCGGTGCAGAAGGGCGTGGTGTGCGGCGTGCAGTTTCACCCGGAGCGGAGCGCCGCGTACGGAGCCGCAGTTCTGAAAGCATTTTTGGGACTGGCGCAATGTTCACGGTGACGCCCGCCATAGATGTGGCGGGCGGTCGGGTGGTCCGGCTGTATCAGGGCTCGCCGGCGGCCATGACAGTCTACAACCAGGATCCGGTGGCCCAGGCCGCTTACTTTGTGGACGCGGGAGCACCCGCCCTTCACGTAGTGGATCTGGACGGCGCCTTTGGCCATCCGGGCTTGTCCGCGGAGAGCGTCCGCGACATCGTGGCCCTGGGCGCTCCGGTCGAACTCGGGGGCGGCATCCGCACACTGGCGGCCGTGGCGCGATGGCTTGACTTCGGCGTGTCGCGGGTGCTGGTGGGGTCGGCGGTGCAAGACAGGACGCTGCTGGCCGCCATGGCGCGAGAGGCCGGTCCCGGCCGCCTCGCGGTGTCACTCGACATCCGGTCCGAACGGCTGGCAGTCCAAGGCTGGCGCGTTACGTCCGGCCTTGACGCCTCCCAAGTGGCGGAATCCCTTCGGGACGTCGGCCTCAATCAGTTGGTGGTGACGGCCGTGGAGCGAGACGGAACCGAACTGGGACCGGACTTGGCCCTGGTCCAAGCCTGGGTCTCGGCCGGTTTCCGCGTCACAGGAGCCGGCGGCGTCCGCCACGTCCACGATCTTCGCGCGTTGAAGGCCGTACACGCAGAAGGCGCCGTCGTCGGGCGCGCCTTCTACGAGGGCCGCCTGACTATGAGGGAGGCACTGGTATGTTGAGGCCCCGGCTCCTTGCGTGCCTGGACGTGGCCGCAGACCGTGTGGTGAAGGGCCGGCGCTTTGAGGCGCTGGAGCAATTCGGGCGGCCCGAGGAATTGGCCCGTTGCTATCAGGACCAGGGCGCCGATGAAGTGGTGCTGCTCGACATCACCGCCACGCGAGAGCGGCGCGGGCCCGACCTGACGACGGTCAACCGGGTGGCCCGGACATTGTCCATCCCGTTGACGGTTGGCGGCGGACTCACGACTGCGGAGCAGGTCGGGCGCGTTCTCGCCGCCGGTGCGGATAAGACCTCCATTAACACATCCGCACTGAGCCGCCCGGAGCTGCTCCGGGAGGTGGCTGACCGTTACGGGACCCAGGCGGTCGTGGTGGCCGTGGATATACGCCAGCAGGGCCCGGGGTGGCGTGTCTACGGGCATGGCGGCCAAACCGCCACCGCCTGGACACTTGATGCCTGGCTGCGCGAGGCCGAGACTCTGGGAGCAGGCGAGGTGCTCCTCACCTCCATCGACCGCGACGGCACCGGCCAGGGCTACGACATCGCCGCACTGGACGCCGCATCCCACGCGACATCCCGACCGCTCATCGCCTCGGGAGGCGGAGCCCGGCCGGCTGACCTGGAACTGGCCCTTCGGGTTCCCGGGGTGACGGCCGTGCTGGTGGCTGGAGTCCTGCACCGCGGCGAGACCACCGTCATGGCCTTGAAACGGGCTCTGGGGGCCAGGGGGCTCATCCTCCGTGGTGCATGAAGCCATGCCCGACCTCCTGCCGGTCGTGGTGCAGGATGTGGATACCGGGGCTGTGCTGATGGTGGCCTGGACCAACGCCGAAGCTCGCCGCCGGTCCGAGGAGACCGGGCGGGCTCACTTCTGGAGCCGGTCGCGGGGCGCGCTCTGGGACAAGGGCGCCACCTCGGGCCAGGTACTCCGGCTGGTGACCGTCCGTGAAGACTGCGACCAGGATGCCCTCCTGTACCAGGTCAGGGCGCCGCATGGCGCCTGTCACACCGGCCGTGCCAGCTGCTTCGGGGACGTTGAAACCGCCGTGTCCATGCTGGGCCGCCTGTTCCACATCCAGGAGGAGCGCCGAAACCACCCGTCTGCGGATCCATCGTACACGCGGTGTCTCGCTGCAGGCGGCATTGACCGGGTCCTGCGCAAGGTGGGTGAAGAGGCGGCCGAATTCCTGGTGGCCTGCAAGAATCAGGATCCCGAAGAGGTGCGCGCCGAGGCTGCCGACGTTCTCTACCACCTCTGGCTCGCGCTGCACCTCTCGCACGTGAGCCTGGCCGAAGTCAGCCAGGAACTGGCCCGGCGCCATGAGCAAACGGGAGCAAGGCCGTGAAATCCGCTCGCCGGTATGTGACGGTGCTCGGCGTGGTCACCCTTGCGCTCGACGGCCTCCCCGATGCATGTCGGATCGCGCCGTGCAAGGGACACCCACAGCCCGCTACGAACGACGGCCGGATCACGGGCCAGGGCGAGGGAGCACCCGTGCCGGCCAGGCGGCTCCATCGTCTGCGACAGGATTCTGCGAAGGTCAACGCGTGGGGTGCGGCCGCCCGAAAGTGACGCGCTTGGTCTACGCTCTGGGGCGCGACCACTAACCCCCAGACCGGAGCTGCGGGATGCTCCGGAGCGCCATCCAAGACCAGGCTGGGCATATCCACCGAGTCACGTCTGCGCGGGGCCGCCTCAGTAGTGTCCCAGGATGCCGCGGCGGCGGGCCACCCGATCCGCCGCCCGGAACGCCACGCCGCCCACCACGAACGTGACCGACAGATTCATGAGGGCCTCGACCCATTGCATGGTTTCCGGCAGCCTCCCGCCCAGCACATCGTGCAGCACCGTCACCTGCGCCGCGAACGGCACCACCATCGCCGCTAGGTGCCAGCCCCATCCGGCCAGTGCGGCCACCGGCGACAGGATGATAAACAGGAGCAGGAACTGTACGACCTGCAGGACCTGGCCCACCCTTTTCAGCACGAGGGCGGCCGAGGCCACGACGAGCCCGAGGCCCCAGGCCGTTCCGAGGATCATGGCCACCGGTACGAATGCGGCAGGGGTCCAGATGAAGTGGACGTGGGTCAGCAGGATGAGGCCGACGATGACCACTACGATGGGCACGAGGCTCCCGATCAGGGTGGTGAGGGCGCGCACCAGGAAGAGCCAGAATGACGCCCACGGAACCAGCATCACCTGTTCCAGGGTTCCGTTCTGAGCCTCGTTCTGCACCGACCAGCCCATGTCCCCGGTCGCGGCCATCATGATCATCCAGACCGCATACCCGAGCACGACGGTCGTGAGCCGGCCGGTTCCGATCGGCGAGTTGGTGATATAGCGCGCGCCGTAGAAGAGGCCCGCGAATATGAGGAACATGGTGAACATGGCCGACAGGCTTTCGACCGGATACCGCACCATCTCCGCAATGGTGCGCCGCCACTCCGCCACCACCAGTGCCCTCACGGCGCCTGCACCTCCATCACTTCCCGGAATACCTCCGTGAGGTCTGCCTGATGGCGCTCCACCTTCACCAGTGGATGCGGCGCCAGCCGCTCCAGGACACGGTAGACCGTGGTGTCCGTCGGCGAGTCCAGCTGGAAGTGCAGCGTGTCCGGCCCGGTGACAGACACCGGCAGCCCGTCCATCCGCACATAGATGTCGGGAGGCCACGGCTCCGCGGCATACACCGTCATCATGGGCCGGGAGTACTGAGCCAGGACATCGACCGTGGGGCCGTCCAGAACGAGTCGCCCCGCCCGGATGATGGCCACGCGGTTACTGAGCTCCTGCGCGATGTCCAGCTGATGGGTGGTGAGCAGGATGGCGGTCCCCTCCCGGGCCAGTTCCCGGATCATGTTCTTGATGCCCACACTGGACTCAAAGTCGAGCCCCAGTGTGGGTTCGTCCAGGAGGAGGACCTGAGGGCGATGGATAAGGGCCTGACAGAGAGCCACCTTCTGCTGCATCCCGCGCGAGAGCGTCTGCACCGTACTGCGAGCCCGACTCGAAAGGCCGACCCGTTCCAGCAGCGCTTCTGCACGCCTGCGCGCCTCTCGTGGCGGGACCCGGCGGATGGAGGCCCAATACTGGAGGTTCTCCATGACGGTGAGGCGCCAGTAAAGGTTCCGGCTGCCTTCGAGGACGGCACCCAGCCGGGCCGTAACCCAGTCGTGGGCCACATCAAGCGCACGACCCTCCACCACCACCCGACCCTGGTCGGGGGCGACGAGGCCCGCCACCATCTTGATGGTGGTGGTCTTGCCGGCCCCGTTGGGGCCTAGAAAGGCCAGCACCTCTCCTGCGTCCACGCTGAAGGTAATGCCCTGAACCGCCGGAATGCGTCCGGTCCGGGTCTGAAACTGCTTGGCGAGATCCGAGACCTCGAGTGTGGAAGGCGTCGCGCGCTCCCCATTGCCAGTTTCCATACGATTACCCTAGCCCATCACCAGCGAAGGTCCTATTGTCCTTGAGGCCAACATTGGGCTATCGGGACCAGCGCCTTGGAATCACACGCCGGATGGATGTGGAGGCCCACACGGCCTCCCTGGCGCCTACCCTTTGCCGATGGCGGTTGGGCCCACCAGGGCTTGATGAGCCACCGCACCAGCGTGAGGCGGCTTCGCCCCGTTGCCACAACCGCCTCGGTGGACCCGAACTACGGGGGTTACGCTGCTGGAGTCATCTCACATAGCCGGAATCGGAACAGATGCAAGCGTACGTTGCAGCTGTTCCATAGAAACGGGCTTTACAAGGTGGTAGGCAAATTCCGACACTCCGGGGCACCCCCCGTCGTCCCCCAGGTTCCGGTCGCTCAACGCGACCAAGGCTACATCCTGATAGTCCGAATGCTGGCGAATCCTCTTCGCGACTTGATAGCCGTCCAGAGGAGCCATGGTAATGGCAAGAAGCGCAACCGTCGGCCGGAAAGCATGCATCAGATCGAGAATGCGCCGCCCATCAGTGGCAGTCGCCACTTCCATCCCCATCTGCGTAAGCGCTTCGGCAAGAAGGTCGACAAGGTCAGCATTGTCGTCCACGACCAGCACGCGGTGGGGAGGGGCAGATTGCAGAGAGTGGGGCGGGGTGGAGTTATCAACCGCACCGGTGCTTGCGAGCGGCAGGGTTACCACGAACGTGCTCCCGCGCCCCGGTCCGTCACTAATCACCTCGACGACTCCCCCGTGAAGCTTCACGATGGAGGCCACCAACGTCAGTCCGACGCCAATTCCTTCAGTGTCTCTATGCTCCGGTCGGCTCCAGAACCCATCAAAAACGTAGGGCAATTCCTCGGCGGGGATGCCAACCCCCGTGTCGGCCACCGTAACCCGCGCCACCCCCTCGGCGGATTCTGCGTAAATCTCGATACGGCCGCCCGCAGGGGTGAACTTGCAGGCATTATCCACCAGATTCGCGACTACCTGCGTCAGTCTAAGGGGATCTGCCTCGAGAACTATGGGGGCGTGCGGGAGGGAGATCGTGACTGTCAGACCCGCGCGCTCCGCAAGGGGCATGGCAACCGTCATGGCCTGCTGAATCACGTCCTGCAGAACGGTCGGCGCCTTGTGGAGATGGAGTTTCCCCTGGTCAAGCCGGGCCACATCCAATACGCCATGCACCAGCCCCGAAAGGTGATCCAGTTGCCGCTCCAGTAAGCTCCACATCGGCTGCGCCAGGCCGTCATCACTAAGCTGTTGGCGTAGCTGCTGCACGCTAAGCTGGATGGCGGCGAGCGGGTTCCGCAATTCATGGGCCAACGTGGTCAGAAGGCGGGTGCTGCGCCGGGTGGTTGCCAGAACGTCCTCCTCACAGGGCCAGTTAACGGCTCCATCCGACTTGGCCCGTGGCGCCATCGTGCCGCCTAGGTCCGAATGCCCGCAGAATGGCGGACTCTTGCTGGCAGTATCCGTTTCACGATATCTGTGCTCGAGCTGGAATAGGGTCTTCGGCGGAGACCCATCGGGGAGACGCGTCTTGCGAACGCACTTCTGCTCCGAGTCCCTCGTCCTGCGCTCAGCCATGTACTCGTGGTCCTTCCCGTCACCCGAGTTCAAAATCAGTTCCCGGCTACATCGAGGACACACCGGAATAGTATCCGGTCACGTTCCTTGGCTCGATGAGCGGTTCACGCCCCCTCCTCCAACCAGGGGCCCGAATGGATAACCGCCAGGAGCAGGCCACGTTCCTCCTGCACGCCGATAACGCTCGCACCCGGACGAAACAATCAACAACACTTTCAAAGTGATCCGTCGGTATCCGTCCGAAGCCGCTCTAACTTAAAGGGGGGTGACAGTCGTCACCCCCGGACATGCCGTCTCCCACCGTGTCTACGCCCACTCTCGGGTCCCTTCACGGGCCCTACCCTGGCGACCGCACGTGAGCGTCATCTAGCAAAGAGGCGGGAACCCTGGATCAGTGCAATATGGACTAGGCTGGCCAATCGCAATCACACTCGAGTGCATCGTCAACGGAACTGGCGAAATCCGAGCCGTCCCCATCAACGCTGCAAGAACCGTAACCACAGATAGGATGGACAAGAACCGTTTCATCAGGCTCACTACTTTCTAATGATGCAAGCGGAAACCGCCGATGAGATGCTTACACGATTCGCTTAGGGTGGTATCCATTCCTGGCATTTGCAATTCGGGTTTGTTAACCTTGCGTTCGCAAGGAAAGGAGAGCGTGCGGTGACAGTCCCCGGAGCACAACGGCGATTCTCTTCCGAAAAGGCAACGCCCGACCACCTTGGCAACACGGTGAGCCGGTGGCGGCGGGAGAAAGGCTACACGCAACACTATCTAGCCCACGCCATAGGAATTTCGGCGGTTGCGCTGTCACGAATCGAAACCGGGGTGAACCGTCCCACAGCGGAGTTGTGGGTGCGCTTGATTCACGCCCTCGACATGAGCCCCTCGCCTGCGGCGTGGGAAGTATTCGTCCTCGGAGAAACCCGCTGTGGGCGCATCATCGCGCTCGCCGATGAATTACTGGACCAGGGTCTCATCGTGGACGCCCGCTGGGTTGTCTCAGAAGCAGAGCAACTTAATCAAACATCGTTTCACGGTCGATACAATGGGGAACTGGATCGACTCTGGGGTTGCGTCGCCTTTCTGGAGGGCAACTACCTTGAGGCGTCTCGCCGTTTCGAACAGATGACGCGGAACGCCACCAAGGGACTTCGGCGTCGCCAGGCCATTGCCGCCTACGACCACAGCATAGCCCTGTTTCACCTATCCAGGTGGGCGTCCGGATTGGCCCAACTGTCAACGGCTCAACGACTCTTTGCGCAAGACGGGGACAGTCGCGGAGAAGGACTCGCGCATTGGGCACGGGGTACGGCGCTCTTGAGGATGGGTGAATATGAGTCCGCGCAGACCAACTATGAACAGGCAGCTAAATCACTGATGGGCACTCCCGAGGCCGCGTTTCCGAAATTCGGCGCACTGATATGTGAGTCAGCCCTGGGCTTAGCGCATGGCACCACCATTCAGAAGTTGATGACGTTGGTGGAGGAGGCCCCCGCCAGCATGCGGCCGCGCATCTACCATTTCATCGGAACCGTAACCCGCTTGAACGGCGATCCGCGACATGCGTTGGAGTGGCTCGACCGGTCCCTTTTGACGGAGCCTATTGGCAGCGAGCAGTGGTGCGACACGCAGTGCGAGCGATTGCTCTGTCTGTGCCTAACCGGCGCGACGGCTGAAGCCGCCGACCTGTGGCCGGACGTGGCCGAGCACTGGGGCTCACTGAACGAGCATAATACACTGGCACTGGCAATCATGGGAATCATGCTGAAGCAGAGTCCTCCACCCGACACCGGCCGCCCATGGATTCGGCGACACCATGAGCGGCGTGTCGACGCGGTCATAGACTGGGCATGGCGCTACGGGGTTTCCGGGCCGCAGAACCCTTGAGTGATTGACCTTCCATTAGGCTGCGGATCTTCGAGGCTTCCGTTACAAGTGAGTTTCCGCACGTCAGACCGGCGACCGCAAGGGTTCGGCAAAGGCAGGGGTCCGAGCCACCGCAGACTGTGACAGACCCCGGCCAGCGGCACCAGGACGACCCTACCCGAATGTGGAAAACCGAGGCAAATCCACGTATATTCAGCCTTCATCAGGGAGGATGGTCGCAAGGGGCTGGGCTCGCGAGATGGCGGGTACCAGCAGGTCTGGAAATCCGACCACCTGCTCGTCGCGTAGTCTCCGCGACGACTTCGATCGAAAGCGTTCATCGATTATAGCGCCATGGGATTCCGCCAGTAGAAGTTCGGGCTGATACCACCGATTGTCACTCTTCCGTATATGCCGCCAAACCGCCACGGTCAGGGCCAGAGGCAGGTATTGACGTCGGGCCCAGGTAATCCAATTGACCTGCGGTCCCTTTGAGCCGCTTGTCGGAGCATTGCCATGCTCCAACGTACCCATAAGGGTACGCCCTTCCGGTGGGTGACGGAACAGAGGACAGCAAAGTCTTCCACCAAGATGTGGTGCTCGACGGGGCCCCCGAAATCGCTCAGGCCACGCCTGCTGCCCGTTCGGCGCGGACGGACGTTGGGGATCGGCCGCGAATCGCGGAAGAACCATAAGACAAGGCTCTTCGAACAAGGCCCATGGGAAGGGGGCCCGTGAAACTTCCTACGGCAGCCCCTGCGATGCGCATCAGGGTAACAGGGGAAGTGCGATCGGACCTCGGAGCTAGTTGTGTCCTCGAGGTGAGAGGGACCCCAGCCCGAACGCCTCCTGGAGAGCTTCCGCAACAGTAGCAACCGTACGGATCTCCAAGAGATCTTGGAAGTTCCGGCGGATGTCCTCAAGCTCCCCGCCATTGGCTTCGGGCACGAGGGCGCGCCTGCGTCCGTGTCGTAGAGCCGCGTAGAGCTTGGCCGACAGACCCCCCACGGGCTCGACCTCACCGTGAAGCGTCACCTCACCCGTAACCGCCAGCGCCGGCCTCACTGGCCTTCCCGTAAGGGCCGACACCATGGCCAGGAGGAACGCCAGGCCCGCTGAGGGTCCGTCCCGACGGCGCTCGATCGACACCAGATGGACCGCAAGGGTGGTTCCCTGCAATGCGTCTGGAGACAGGCGGAAGTCTGTCAGGTGCTCGCGGATGTAATGAAACGCGGCTTGGGCAGACTGCTCCATGGCCTTGCCGCGAAACCCCGTCATCTGGAGGCCGCCTGGTCCTGTCACCACCGAGGCCTCAACGACCTGAATGTCACCGTCGATCGGTTCGCCGTTTTGATCGAGGCGTGTCATGAGCGCCGTGATCTCACCGGGCCGCGGGTCGACGTTGAGCCGGTGATCGTGGGTGGTCCACACGACGCCGCGAGTAAAATCAGCTGGCCTGTGCGGCTCGATCCCCTCGAATCCGATGACGCGATCTCCGAATTCGCCGGAGGCAATCTGGCTTAGCTGGTTGTGCACCCTCTGCCGGAGCTCGCCCGCGAATCCGAGGAGGGCCTGAAGCTCGGGGCCTGCGGGCGTCTTATGCGGGTAGAGAAGCTTCATCAATCCACTCAGGACCTTGTCCACAGCGCGGCGGTCCCGCTGGGTGACCGCCGGACGGTAAGAATAGCGAGCCACGATGCCGGCAATCTCAGCGTCCATCGCGTGAACGCGAAGCTCGGCCATTATGGAGCCGATCGCGTCCATAGAAAGCCCCCACTCCGGCTCGAGGGCATCCGGGGTCAGCTTCGGGATCTCCCATCCTGGAATGAACATGTGGAGGCGGTCGATGACGGCCGTGTCCAGCAGCATGGGCGGCAGGTCCCGGAAAAAGTGGGTATAGTACGGGGCCGGCTGGCCGCCCTCGGTCGTGAGGTTTCCGAGCAGCACCAAAGATGCATCCGCAGAATACTCCCGGTTGCCGCGGGAGTACCGACCGCTCTCCATATAGTCTTTCAGGATGGATGTGGTTCCGTAGACGTCTTGGATGGCGAGGCCCGCCACCTCGTCGAACACCACACAGTCCGTGAAGCCCAAAATGCCCATCTCGCCCGTGTGCAGATTTACAAACAGGTTGGCGGGTGTAGTCATGCCGCCGCTTACCACGAACGTCCGGTCCGACACGTTCCGATAGAGATAGGTCTTGCCCGTATTTTTCGGGCCGAGTTCGATGAGGTTGACCTGCGGCTCCACCAGCGGGATAAGCCGGGCCAGCATGAGCCATTTGATGCGCCGTGCGTCCGGAAGGTCCGCCCAAGCGCCCGGATTGTAGCCCAGCGAACATAACAGGAGGTCGACCCACTCGTCGACGGTCAGGGCGCTGCGGAGGTTCAAGAAATCTTGGAACGGCACCCCGGTAGCCACCGGTTGAAACTCGGCGACAAATATCGGAGTCTCGCCCTTAGTGCGCGCCGTACGGTAGCGCAGCGTCACCCGGCCCCAGAGGCCGCCGCCCACCAGGCCAGGATATTCCTCCACGATCTCGGGGGGCACGTCCACCCGCCCCGTCCTCCTGAGGTTCGACAGGTGACCGTAGGGACGGCCCTGGCGGACGTCCACCTGGATCGCCAGATGATCGAGGACTCTGAGGAAGCCATTTCGGGTCAGGGCGTAGAGGAACTGCTCGTTGTTGTGAGGACCGGGCAGATAGCGTTCAACGGCCTCCACGGCCGGACCGAGGCCCATCTTCCCTACCAGGTTTTCGGCCGCGAAGCGCGGGAGACGCGCCAACACCCCGCTGCGGGTGTGGCCCTTCTCCACCACCCAGCGGGGGTCGATCGCCTCGATCCTGGCCCGCAGTTCGCGATGCGCGGCCGACGCCGCGTCCGCCATCATCTCATCTCCTACGCCTAAAACAGACGTTTTCGCTGGACGGGTCCCTCATCCTCATTTTCCACCACGGCCTGCTCCGTCAGATCCACTTCCTCCACGTGCCAGACGACGATCTCGGGCTCGCGACCATACTGAAGCCAGTGGTCGAGCCACTGCACCGACGCCCGGATCCGCGTCCTCAGGCGGGCGTCGGCCCCGCGCACGTGCCGGTCGAGAAACCGCTGCAGATCTTCCTCTGCCGGCGGTTCCCATTCGTAAGCGCGGGCGTGCACGGCGCGAATCGTAGCCAGGAGCGAGTGAATCTCCTCGGACGACAAGGCCGGCAGCCGCTCGGCGCGCATCAGTTCGGCGATCCCGCGCCGCGCGAGGGTCGCTTCGCGTTCGCGCCCTCGCTGCGAAAGCCATCCGGGACCCTTCTCCGCATCCTCCTTAGCCTCCAGCACGTCTGAGTAGAAGTTCGAGGCCACAGCCGCTATGACAACGGTGCGGGGAAGCTCCTGGGCGACGGCAAGATCGAATAGGTTACTGTACGCGAGCGCCCGTTGTCCGATAGAAGTCTTGCCGATGAGTTCGAGCTCGTCGATTAAGATGAGCCAACCCGCAAAGCCCGCCTGCCGGATCAACTCCGCCATCAACCGGTAGTACCAGATCGGCTCGCGTGTAAAGGCGTACGGGGGGAGACGGTGATCCAGACCGAGATCGCGGAGGATCGCCTTCAATCGCCCGACCATCAAGAACTCTCCCGATAGATCTGCTAACAGCTCGTGGCGATAGGTCATGTCCACGTGAAAGTAAGCCTCAAGCGATGCCCGCAGTCGGTCCGGGATTCCGGCATGTTCCAGGGAAGCCAGCACCTCAGAGGCCCGGGGCTGCAGCCGGTCGAGGAGCGGCGCCAGCCCCAAACGCTGGGATCCCGGGGTCCGGGTCCCTGTGGCCACCGCCTTGAACAGGGCACCCAGGTTGTTGAGGGGAGCCTCCCGGCTGATGCTGATGGCGCTGACGACATGACCAGCAGAAAGGGCGGTTCCGGTCACCGCCTGCAGGAAGTGGGTCTTGCCTTCCCCATAGTTGGCGCGCACCAGAAGCGGCCCACCCCGTCCGGTCTGCAGCATCGCTCCCACCCGGCCCAGAAGGGCGCTCCGGCCGATGGGAAGCTTCTGGGCCAGGGCGGCAAACGGCACCCCCGCCCGGAGGCTTTCCAGAATACGCTCGGCTTCGTGCTGCTCAAGATCGTTACGGAGCATCGTCATGCGGCTCTACCTCCTGACTGAGGGCCAGCACGGCCCGTCGTACGGGAGACACCCGCCCCTGGGGCGGGGGCACCGCCACCACGGTGGTGCGCAGGTGTTCGGCCCACTTGGCCACCAACATCGTCAGGTTGTCAGGATCCTGAGACCAGACCCGGTCCCAGTCCACGTGATCTTCGAAGCGATTCAACGCACGGGTCTCGATTTCATTCACAACCCGGGCGTCAAGCGCTGGGTACGACTTGAAGCCCGTTCGCTCATCCGTAAAGAGTTCCGGGCGTGCCGCCACCACGAGCCACACTCCTGGGAGCGCGTCACCGTCATCGATGAACTGGCGGAGCATCTCGTAGGTCTCTTCCCGGCGAAGACGGGTGTAGTACGGAATGCCCTCCACCTTCGGGGCCATCACTTGATCCAAGTTGTCGACAGTGACAAGGAGGCCGGGCAGGCCCGCCGCCAAAGCGGCCGCGCCCCAGCCTTGCAGGATCCCGCGCGCGTTCAGCTTGGACAGGGGTCGGGAGAGGCCCACGGCGGCCAGCCTGCCGCGAGTCACCTTCCCGCCCCGAAACCAGACGGCCACATCGTCGCTGTCCTGGCTGGCCGCGCCGAGCGTCCTGTCCAGGCCAAATCCTATGGCCGTCTTGAGGTTCAGGTCGATGTCCAGGACGCTGATCGTGCGGTCGACCGCCTCGCGCACATCGGCAAGCGCGCGCTCCCGCATCCGGCCCCGGTTTGAGACCAGCCAATCAAGGAGCCACGCAGGATCTCCCACCTCGTTAGGGTCATAGCCCATGGTGCGAATCACCTGGCGGCTGAGCGCGGTCAGCACGCTTTGATACGGAAGCTTCTGCAGTAACGCCCGCACGAATTCTTCAATCCCGCGCAGCCACTCTGTGCGGGCGTCCAACTCGACTACCAGCATACCGACGTCTCGCGCGCCCAGCCCCAGCTGGTGCAGCGCATGCGACTTGCCGCTGCCCTCCCGGCCCTGAATCCACTTCACCTTGCTGCCGCCGGCAGGGATGAACCGGGACGCGTAGTGCTCGATCCAAAACCGGTTCATGCCCTGCGGATCCACGGACACGGCCCGGAAGCTCTCGTCAGCCAAGGGGGGCAGCCCCCACTCGACTCCGTTCACCGGCTTTCCTCTACGAGTTCATACGATCCGAGGTTGTCCACGCCACCTGTCGGGCGCGGTACCGGCACGGCGCCTCGAGGATTTCGGGAGGGGTTCAGCACGAACCGCCGTCCTCGGTAGCGCATGTCGGACTGATAGCGGAGCCGGTACAGATCGAAGGCAAACTGCCGGAGGGGATACGCTGCGGACCCATCTCGCAGGATAAGCACGTCATAGGCGCGCCGCAGCGGGACCCCTACCGCCATGCCGCCCTCCGCCCGGATGAGAAGGTCATAGGCTTCCGCCATCCCGCGCATGAACGCCTGCGCATTGAAGCGTGCCCCGAACAGCCGATCCCGCTCGCCTTGAATCAGCTTCGCCAGTACTTTTGGGCGGAGCACGTGGGTGGTTCGCTTGTTGACCATCGCGGCGTCGTCGACGAGGTTTATCTCGATCTCAAATGGGAACACCTCATAGCGAGGGTACTCGCCGCCAAATTCCACCTCGAGGCCGCGCAGCTCCGCCTCGAACGCTCGCGCCCACTCGGTCTCTTCGGCCTCGTTGGGAGCCAACATCGTACGCGACAGGATACCGTCCAGCTGTTCGAGCACGGACGCCAATTCGTCGACAACGCCCTTTCCGTCCCGAACCAGCCGGGACGCATCGAACGTATTTAACTCCTGGGCAAGCTTTGGAAGCCGGCCCACCCGGGCGACCCGCTTCACGAGCTGAACGGCACGGGCGACCACCTGAGCGGACGCTTCGTCAAAGGAATCCCAGCTCACGACCGCGCCGTCCTGAATCTCTTGGTAATCCTCCATCCATGGTCCCCCTTGCACGCTTCGACAGCAATGGACGAGGATTCTCGGGGGGATGGGCCAACTCCTTTCCGCCCCGACGTGGCCTGGGCTGGGGTATGAGCGAGGTAACCGGCGCGTCTCTCAACGTTACCCGTGCCGCTTGCCGAACGACTGCCCGACGCGGAGTTGCAGGAGTGGAAGAGCAAAACGGCGCGCCTTACGACTCTGACCCCGAGGATGTGGCAAGCGCGTGGCCTTGATTCCCGCTTGTATCAGCTTGTGCGCTGCATCGGCATCTTCGAGCCAAAGGCCCGTGTGAGGCGGGTCACGCGGCTGCGAGGCGAGATCTGACAGGCACCTGCACGGCGACACCGAGCGCCGCCCGCGCGGGCATTCTCACCCATAGTTCCGCCACACTGCGCCCAGCGGGCGGGCTAGCTCTGAACGTGCGTGCCGTACCGTGCAACCAGGGTCACAGTGATCTGCGTTCGGTTGGCCGTGTTGGCTAAGACAAAAGAGACATGCCACGGAATTTGGCGCGGCAGCTTCACCCACCCCGCCGCCATCGCCATCCAGGCCAGTCCGTTGTACGGCATGTAGGACGTTTCCGTGAATCCCGGCGGGGCGTGGGGTTGAATGAGCGAGTGCGGTCCCTCCATCATCATCGCGGTGCCGGATTGGTCGGCGCCGAGTCCCCACCCCCACCATGGGGGTTCGGCGCTGCCCACCCGATTGAACTGGGCAGCGTCCGGCCCCGTATAGCGCACCGAGACACGCGCGACAAGTGGCCGTGGCACCGGGGCAACGAGCACGTCTGCCAAGTCCGGAGTTATATTTCCGTAGTTCGGCAGCGGGGGCTGGGCGAATACGCGTTGACGATACGGCGCGCCAATGGGACCGATAACCAGCCGTAGGAGGTCGGCAAGATACGGAGTGTAGACGGCCACGGGACGTATAACCGCTGATATATGCCAGTATCCCTGGGAGCCCGTCCAGATCATCTGGGAGGGCAGCGCAGGCTCTTCAAAGGGGCCAATCCGTACCAGCCCTGATGCCGTTGCGAGGAATGCATAGTGCGACCCAGGCGCAACCGAGATGGGAGACCCCTGGGCGGTTGCGAGCACACTCCCGTCGGGTCTCAGGGCGTAGACGTCTCCGTTCTTTACCGCCACCACGACCCCACTTGCATCGAGGATTCCAAGGCCGCGGTATCCTCGGAGCACAGGCAGCTGGATCCCCATACTTGACTCGTCCCAGACCATAAGGCGTGTGCCGCTGGTCGTGTTCACCAGGTGTGCATCGGCACTGAGGGGACCGCTGGGACTCGAGCCGTACAACGAAAGCCCGCTCTGGGATATTTCCAGGACTTTAGACCCATAGTGCAGGACGAACCCGGCTCCGTCGTTTACAGGAATGATGGTCGCTCCACCTCGCGGCGGAGACACCGTCTCGATGACGTGACTTTGGAACTGGACCTGAGGCAGCGCCCGACGGCCCGTTAGGGAAGATACGTAGACGGTGGTCACCCGCCCCGAGATGCAGGAGATGATGGCTTGGGAGCCCGCAGCGTTCTTGGTCAAGAACGAGCCACGTCCGCCCGGAACGATTGCCCGGATGCGGTCGGTCGAGTCGAGAACGTATGTCGTGAAGCGGTCGCTGAGCAGAAAGCCGTTGCCCGGCCCCGGGCGCACCCAGAAAGGGCCATGAGGGTTCGTCAGATGAATGGGCAGGAGCACAAAGCCTCCGGCCGAGGGTGACGCCGCCGTGCGGTCGAGCCTTGTGGTGGCCAGCACGCGTCCGTTCGCTTCCACCAGGATCGCGTATGTTCGCCCGGAGATGCGCACCACCAGGAGGGTCTTCGTCACCGGAGAGGTCCATGCGGCGAGGATATGGGTGTTGCCCGAAAACACGTGCGTCCAGAGAGGTTTCTTCAGGTAATCGGTTCGGAACGCGACGGCGCGGTGACCCTCTGTCAGGACCAGAAGTCCCGAGGACAGGGCCAGGTGTGCGTGCCCATTGAAACCGACCGGCCACTCCCGACGCAGCACCCACGTCCCCTGCGTGGCGGTCCGCTGGCGGGAAACGTAAAGACCTACCACTAAGGCGGCGGCTGTGACCACGGCCAGGGCCGGGAAAAGTCTCCACCTCGGCGCTGTCTCTGGGCGACGTCGCCGCACTATAGGCGTCGGCTCCGGACCGGACCACTCCGGGACCCGTGTCAGCACATCACGGTGGAATCGCTCCTGTAAGCGTGCTCGCTCCTCCTCATCGCCCATGCCGCACCTCCCCATCCTCGGCCCCAAGCCAGCGCTTTAGGCGTTCTCGGCTCCGTGCGAGCCGGCTTTTCACGGTGCCCTGTGACACGCGGAGCATCTGCGCGGTCTCCCGCACGTCGAAGCTAGCCCAGTAATAAAGAAGCGTGGCCTCCCTATAAGGAGGCGGAAGGGACTGGACTGCGTCCAGCAGGTCCCCACGAGGCTCCGGCCCGGTACAGGAAGGCAGGCGGGATCCGTCACCACCTGGCGACGCCTCCAGGGTCGCCTTTGTTCGCTTCGACTGGCCAGGATCACCCCACGAGCGAGCCAGGCCCAGTTGACCGGCCGTCCCGACTCCAGGATGCGGAAGGCGCGGTACAGAACGTCCTGCACCACTTCCTCCGCGAGTTGACGATCCTGGAGCTGTCCCAGGGCGAGGCCGCGAAGGTGGAATTCGTGCGCCGACACGAGCGCAGCCAGCGCCGCTTCCGGCGTCAACCGGGCAGAGTCGAGCGCCGTCTCGCGGTACTGGTCAGGGCGGTCTGGAATCCGACTCACTTCCATTCGGCCTCCGCATTGTGGTCTTGCCACTCCTTCGGGAGCGTGCAGGGCTTTCCATTCCGCGTGTCAGCTTGTCGCCAAGCACAACGCAGCGAACGAGGGCGCAGGTTCCCTGCTCTAGGAAATTTCTACGCGCCGGCGTGGTGATCTCGGCCGCAACCGGGGGGGAGGGGCGTGTGAAAACCGCTCAGCCCTTTCCGATAGTTCCCATGGCTGCGGAGTGCGGCGCGGTGGTGTTCGGTGCCCAGTGCATGGTTCGTGCCAGGATTGCTCAGCCCACAGGACCGGCGGCTTTATAGGTTTGCCACCGTGGGGATTAGGCACCTTGGCCATGCTGCTCTGATGAACCGCATCGACCAGCATGGCGGAAACCGTGCCCATCTCCACCACCGCACCGAGCACGGTGTAGAGCAGATCCCCCAGCTCGGCCAGAGCACGCCCGAGATCCGATGCACTGACGGCAGCCCGCCACTCGTGCAGCTCTTCCTCGATGAGCGCCATGCGCACGTCCATGGTCGCTGGCTCCGGAAGGGTCAGACGGTCGGGGCGGGCCAAGTCGAAACGTCTGTGAAATTCGCAAACCAGTTCCAGTTCGCGCATCGTGGTCTCCTTAACAAGCAGCGTCCCCCTTCAGCGCAATCCGGGTGGATGGGCAAGCGGCAGCTATGTCAGGCCGTTTCGGAACGCGATTCCACGCGTGGGTGGGAATACCTAGCTGGGGATGCCCGGCCGCCAACCCCGAAGGCCGATTCGTAGTACCATTCAGGCATCCCCTTCGGTCCTCGCCGGGCAAGCCGTCCCCAGATGGGTGTCGTCTCGACCTGAGGTCGTGGGGACGGAGGAGTCCTCACAAGCATCTGGGATTCGGTCACCCGCCCCTCGAAAGATACATTGGTGCCTTGCTTCCAGACTGAACCAAGGAGGCCCATGCGGCGATGGAGATTACCATCAACCGGTATCCGGTCATGGCGGCGTGGTGCTATTGCGTGGCCAGGCGCGCTCTGGGGTGGAACGACGACGAGGCGAAGTCGATGGCGATCACGCGCGCGAACCTGGGGGCTGCCGCCAAGGCTGGGCACCTGCAGCACGGCAGCGTGAAGAAGGAGCCCTTAAGCGTCGGCCAGGACGTAAAGAGCGGCGAGACCCAGACGGTGTTCGTGGACCAGGTTCCCTTTGCCGGCATGGCACCGTACGTCGGTCTCACGGAGGACGGCCAGCACCGGGGTGTCATGCACTCGGCGGGGGTGGCGCACGTGATTGAACCCGCGGAATACGACAAGCGGGTGATACAAAAGTTCGGCGAGCACTATCCCCTGGTGGAAGCGGCGCTGATGCGGCTCGCGGAGAGCATCCCCCCGGCGCGGTTGAACAGTGAAGCCTATGCAATCTACTGCAAGTTCCGCCCTGACACGATGCGGGGTCAAAAAGGCGCGTTCGACTTGCAGCGGGTGGAGCAGCTCATTCAGGAGCAGGCTGGCCCGGATATGGCCGGCTGAGCCTCGCGCCTGGCCCGGGATGTCGTTGTACTGACGGCGGGGGCGCCTCAGCCTGGCGGGCAGCCCTTGTCCGCTCTCCACCCTAACCGCGCCTCAGGCCCGCCAACACTTGGTGCAAACGAGGGGTCGACGCGTTTTGTCCACCTGGCTCGTGGCTATCGGGCCGGAGACGCGTATGGATCCGTGGGATGGTCAGTGCCCGCCAGGGGCCGGAGAGGGAGCGCGTAGACGCTCGACATCAGAGTCAGCACGGCCATGGCAAGCAGCCTGCCGCCTGTGAGATGGGATCCAGCGTGTGCTGCATGACTCAGGACGTTGACGGCATCGATGATCCCGACGAGGCCCCGGCGGCGACGGCTCACCATGGCGGAGTGTTCGTCGGTCCCGACCCTTTACCCCGGCCGTCAAGACAGACGCCAGGCGCACGGACATGATAATGCAAGGCACGGTATTCAAGAGGGAGGAAGACATGTTCGGCGCTCGAACGCCGCGTTCCACATGGATGCTGCCCGCTCTCGCCCTGGCGGTTCTCGCGGTAGTACTTTCGGGCTGCAGCCTGGGTCCGTCGAGCAGCACGTCTCCGTCCAAGCCCTCCAACGGGACCATCCTCGCGCAGAGGAAGATCACCACGTATGGGCTGCCGTCAGCGACTCTCTACCAGATTTTCTACGAGTGCCGCGGCCAACGGGTCGAAGTGTATCTGACCGTTCCGACGGATCGAGGACCCTTTCCTTTGCTGGTGAGCCTCCATGGCGGCGCCGCCTGGGACACCGTCCTCACGCACGAGAACTTCGGCTACACGGCCTCGATTGCCGCCCGGCTAGCGTCGTCACACTTTGCCCGCCTCTATCCCGAGTACCAGGGATACATGGAAAGCTCCGGTGACGTGATGGGGCTCTACACAGACACTCTCGATACAATCGCGGGCATCCGCGCGGCTCAATCCATCGCGCGCATTAACCGCCATCGCCTCTACCTGCCGGGGGCTTCCATTGGCGGCGGCGTGGCACTGAAGGTTGCGAGCATGCTGCCGGGTGTGAAGGCGGTCGTCGCCGTGAGTCCGTATGTGGGGCTTCGCACCGTGCTGCCGTGGCAGCAGGCCCACGCTCAGCCCGGCACCTTCTTCGACTCGCAGCTGGGGAACGAAGTGAGCACATACGGCGCGCACCCGTCTTTTCAGATCCTCTCCAAGGAATCTCCGGACATCACCGCCATCAACGCGCCGGTGCTGCTGCTTCAGGGTACCGGCGACCACCACGTGGCCTGGCAGACCGTCCAGCCGTTTTCTCAGGAGATGAAGGCGGCCGGGAAAACCGTCAAGCTCATCCTCTATCCGGGCGGTCACCATGGCTTGCATAACGCGAACGGCGCGGCTTCCCTCGCGGCCATCCACAGCTGGCTGCAGCAGTACGGGCTCTCGTTTTCGCCGTAGCGGCGAGCATGCAGGTGTCGGGCGGCGAGGGGCCCTCCCTCGACGTCGGGGGACGTAGACCCAGCCTATAGTCCCTCGCCAAGCCAGCACCGTTCCGCGGCGCACCGGCACCCGGGCCTCGGGCGATAGGCTGAGGCTATCCCCGAGGAAACCGGCGGCCCCGACCTCAGACCGGCGCCGGTGAGTGGGTGGGCTGGGCTGAGTATGTGTGCCTGGCCCGAGCGCGCGGGCCTACACTGGTCCCCCGGGGCCCGCCGCACTTCTTGACGCTTCACGCGCAGCAACAGCGTGTCGGCTCCCAGCATCCGATAATGCATTGCGCCAATTGGTGTTCTGTATAAGTCCGGCCTGTCCTTGGGTCAAACATTCCCTGCCAGTCTCCCTCGAGGCGTGCTGGTGCCGCGCTTTTCCAATGGATTGCAATTGCTGACGATACTTTTCGTCGGGTTTACTAAGAGTTGCCACCCGTTGAACCGTAATCCGGGGTATAGGATGCGGAGGATATGAAGTCAGGGGATCTATTGGACACCCGTCTTAGCAGAACAGGTCCCAGCGAGCAGCCCGCCGACGAGCGCCTGAGAGAGCAGGTCACGCAAGGCCGGCCGGTCCCGAGGGGTTGCAGCCGACGGTGCTTCATGGGTTTCGTGGTATTTCTCCTAACGTTCATGGTGTTGTCACTGCCGGTCGCCGTGCGAGCCAGTGGCCCCGTCGCCGACCAGGCGACTGCTCAAGCGGACTTGCTGCTGCGACTGCCGCCGTTAGTCATTCCGGGCCTCCGCACACCTGCCGGCCCGCCGCTGTCCCGCGCCTGGGTGAGCTGGGGCAACGGGCCTGCACACGGCACCACCTATCAAGACCACGCCGTCCACCTGCGCGGGGGACGGGCGGTCGAGGTGGGCGGGCCTATCGTGGACGAGCCCGCCGTCATCCGCCCCGGCATCGCCTACGTGGGGGACAACACCGATTGGGTGGAGGCGTGGAATCTCACTTCTGATACGGAACTCTGGGCGACCCACCTGCCCAATATGGTCATGACCACGCCTCTCGCGGTAGCAGCCGGCCGTTCCCACCCTCTCGTGATCGTGGGGCTCGGCAACAACGGGTTCCTGGGTTATCGGTCCGGACAGGGCTGGATTCGCGGCACCGGCTACAACGCCATCGTGGCCCTCAATGCCCGAACCGGTGCGCTCATGTGGGACGTCCAGACGGTGGGCGAGGATATGGCGACGCCCGTGATGTGGCACGGCAGCCTGTATGAGGTGACGGGAGCGGGCAACCTGATGGCACTGAGCGTCATGACGGGGCACGTCCTGTGGCAGATCCATCTCGGCGGCTTTGACAGCATGTCCTCCCCCGCCCGCAGCGGTGACCTCCTCTTCTTTGCCACCAACACGTATCTGTCGAGCTACCCGGCAACCCGCTCCGTGCTGTGGGCTGTCGATCTTCAGCACCGTGCCGTCAAGTGGCACGCGGCCCTGCCGGTAACCAGCGGGCTGTCTGACTGCAGTCCGGCCGTGGCCAACGGCCGCGTATTCATCGCGGGCATCACGAAGATTACAGAGCACGGGAACCCACCGTGGCTCACGGCCCGGCTCTTCGCCTTGCAGGTGGCGACCGGGCGGGTTCTATGGTCTCAGCCGCTCGGATCGGGGTCCCTGAGCCTTGACCGCGAAGAGGTGGGGGTGCCCGCTGTGGTCGGCCAGGAGGTGTTTGAGGCGAGCCCGGCAGCCCATCGCGTGTACGAATTCAGCCTCGCCGGTCGAATAAACTGGAGTGCCTCTCTGGGGTCTGACGCGGCAACCGGGTCTCCCGCCGTCTGGGGTCATCAGGTGGTATGGGGCACTCAGGGCGGGCGCCTCGTGGTGTTCGACCGCCGCGACGGGCGGTTGCTGACCGCGCTCCAGCTATCAACCGGGGCGTTTGGCCCTGGCTCCCCGCTGGTGGTGAATCGCATCCTGGTCATCCCCACGTTGGCTGGGTGGCTTGACGTCGTCTCCCTGAAGACGCGGTAGCCGTGCGTGGAATGGCCCAACTGGTGGACAGGATACGAAGGGCGATCTAGAATATGTTTCCATTGAACATAGATTAACGTGAAATTAGCACAGTACGTGAAGTGAATGGTGGCTGAATGAAACCCCAAGCGATGCGCATCATCACCGCCGCCGTCGTGTCCGTGGTGATTTCCGTTGTCCTCGCGGCGTGCGGAGGCAGCGCCCATCCCGCATCCGGCAGCATCAACCCCAATGGCCCGCTGTCTCCCTTGCCGATGGGCAGCGTGCGCTCGCGCCTCGTATTTCATCTGAGTCGGTCGGGCGCGGCGGACCTGTTGGTCTACAGCACCCGCGGCACCAAAGCCCAGGTATCGGTGTATCGGCTGCAGGGCAAGACCTGGATTAAAATGTTCTCCAGGACAGGGCTCAACGGGATCCTGCCTCAAGGCGGCGGTCAGGGCTCCTTCACCCTCGTCGATCCCGCCCACCTGATAGGCGCATCCACGGAGCAGTTCGCCATCAACCAGTGGTCCACGGGCGCCGACGCCGGCAACACGACCCTCACGGTCTATGGCCTGGCCGGTGGCCGCATTTCCGCTCTGCTCGTGCTGCAGGACAGTGGCAGCCTGCTGGCGCAGTCGTCGGGCTCGACCCTGCGGGTGTCCGGATCCTACTACACTCCCGGTGCCTGCCTGGCTTGCGGAACACCGATGACAGTATCGATCCGGTACGATGCACAGACGGGCCAGTGGGTGGGCGTCCCGCAGAAGTTTTTCGCCGAACTGAGCGGCTCCACAGACGTGCTCCCGCCCCCGTCCGCGAGTCCTCCTTCGGCGGCAGGACCTTCCGTCACGTTCGGAACGGGGTTCAACAGCAACACCTTCACGCTGACGGGCCAGGCCAGCACGTTCGTTCCCGGGGTCATTGACGCCCTCCTTATCACACCCGACAACTTTGGCTCCTCCACCTTGAGCTGGATCCTGGAACAAAAGGAGGGCGTCGGCTGGTCACTGTACGACTCCGGCAGCGTGACCGTTCTGCCCACATATAACGAGTTGGAGAAGCCCGTCTTTATCGCGTCGACGGGAACCTTCCAGCTGTCCTTTCTGAGGGGCAACACGATCCTGGCGTCGGGCACGTTCACGGTTGAGGCACCCCCGAGCTCCCCGTCTTCCAGCATTCCGTCGTATCCGTCCCCCTCTCCCTCGCCCAGTTCCTCCGCTCCGTCTCCTTCGCCATCCCCGTCGTCCACTCCGCCCTCGTCCTCCGTGCCCAGCCCGTCTTCGTCGCCGAGCTCGACTCCCCCGTCCAGCTCTTCTTCGAGCCCGCCATCTTCGTCGAGTCCTCCCTCGTCGAGCTCATCGCCCCCGTCGTCGTCCAGCTCATCAAGTTCATCGCCGGCTCCGTCGTCATAAGCCGCGTAAGCATTGAAGCTCGACCGCCTGGAGACCTCCTGGGCGCCAGGTGTAGAACGGCACCCGCCATCCCAAGGCGGCCGCGGAGCGCCCCCGCCTTGTCGGTGTCTCCGGCGGGCGAGGGTGGATACCCTGGCCGTCCCAGACCGGCGCTCCAGGCACCCGCTCAGGGTCTTAATCCGAAGTAGCTGGCGGCGCCAAAGGCGAAACAGGCGAGGATGACGCCAATCCAGATGCGCACCAGCCAGGATCGCGTGGTGCACAGGAGATATACGAGCCACGCCGTGCCGGCGCCGAAAACGAGCAGGATGGGTCCCCAATAGAAGATGGGGTTCATCGGGTGCCTAATCTTCTGGATGCCTGCCGGCTGCCACTCACGTCAGGGTGGCCGGGTCGATGAGGGTCGCGCCGGCCGCGAATCGGCAGAGGGCATCAATCAGGGGCAGCTGCTCGACGGTGCGGGGCTTGGCGTCCAACAGCGCCGGAGACGCGACCAGCACCGCCAGCCCCTGCGCCCGCGAGACCGCGACATTGAGCCGGTTCAGGCTGTAGAGAAACTCCGGCCCCCGGGGTGCATCCTCGAGACTTGAGGAGGCCAGGGTGTAAATGACGACCGGCGCCTCCTGTCCCTGAAACCGGTCGACGGTTCCCACCCGGGCCCCAGTCGGGAGCGCACGGATGAGGCGGTTTACGTGCGCGTTGTATGGGGCCACAACCAGAATGTCGGGCAACGCGAGGGATCGCGTGCGTCCGTCGCGGCCGATCCAGGACCGGTCGACGAGGGCCCGAATCACTGCCCGCACCACGTCGACTTCCTCCGGGGACACCGTCTTCCGGTCTTTATGGGAAACTGGGATGAAACGGAGGCCGGTTCCGGAGAGGGCATCGCCGCCCCCGAGCCGCTGTTGGCCGCACGCGTCATCCGAGCGGAGACGATCCTCATAGGCAATGGCCGAGATGTAGCGCCCAATGTCCGGATGCAGGCGGTGGGAGACGTCGAGAAACACCCCCTCGTCATCGCCGATGAAGCGCGCCAGAAGCTCGCCGACATGCCGGCG
>JBMFXK010000003.1:0-22204 GCA_049964315.1 Clostridia bacterium
CGGCCCGGAGGTACATGGGGAGCGGGCCATGGTGCGCCAACTGATCCGCACCGACGTCTGTCTCCGCGGCCGCCAGTCTTTCCGGATCAACCACGACGTAGGCGTCGACGCGTCGGGCACCGCGGCTGACGAGCGATGCCACCGCCGCCTCCAGCAGCTGGGTGGCAATCCCGCGACGGCGCCAGGCAGGATGCACCACGAAGCAGGCGACTATACCGGTATCAGGCTCCGACGGCGTTTCCCACTCGTCGTAGCGACGAAGCATGGGCCGGAGGTCGGCGTTCACAAATCCGACGATCTGTCCCTCGTGATACGCCAGGATCCAATGCCCCTCACCGTTGCCTGCGAGTTCCCGGAGCGTTGCTTCGTTGTCCTCGGCACTGCGATCCGCCCAGGATCCGTCTTGCGCATCCGCCAGGTAGTGAAAGACACAGTGGCAGCTTCGCCAGTGTGGGTTGTCGGAGAAAGCTTCCTCGTGCATGAACCGGACCAGTGCGTCGACGCGGCTGGGAGCCAGGGCCTCGGTTGACACGGTCACGGGGTCCATTTCCATGCTCCTTTCTGCCTCCTGTCCGACGCGGCAGTTCTCCGCGCGGGTGTCGATACCCTGTCCTTGTCTGGAAGACAGAGAACATATGTTCTATAGTGTACCGGGGGGAGCCGGATGCGTCCAGAGATTCGTGAGGTTTCGGTCAAGGAAGCGCTGAATCGGGTCCAGGGCATGCCGTTTTCCTGGTCGCTCAATCCGTACCGGGGCTGTCAGCATGCCTGCGTGTACTGTTACGCCCGTACGACCCACACCTATTTGAATCTCGGTGCGGGCGAGGACTTCTCCCGCATCCTGTTCGTCAAGACCAACCTCGCCGATCGGCTGCGGGCGGAGCTGGGCCGGAAAACCTGGGCTCGCGAGGAGGTGGCGGTCGGGTCGGCCACGGACCCGTATCAGCCCATCGAGGGCCGCTTTCGGGTCACGCGCGCCTGCCTGGAGGCGCTGGCGGACTTTAAGACGCCCACCTCCGTCATCACTAAGGGCACCCTTATCCAGCGTGATCTCGACGTGCTGCAGGAGCTTGACCGTGTGGCCCGGGTGACCGTACTGTTCAGCGTGCCCACGATAAACCCGGAGATATGGCGCAAGACCGAGCCGGGGACGCCGCCCCCGGAAAAGAGGCTCCTGGCCATGGCGAGGCTCCGCGCGCACGGGATCCGGGCCGGGGTCATGATGGCCCCAATCTTGTTCGGCATCAGCGACGCCGAAACCGAGCTCCGCCGCACCGCGGAGGCAGCCCGGGCTTATGGCGCCGCCTTCATCCACGCCGCCGGCGTCCGCCTCGATCCGGTGGTGCGCCAGGGCTACTTTGCCTTTATCGATGAGTTCTACCCGCACCTGTCCGCCCCGTACCGGCTCTGGTACCGCGGCGGAACCAATCCGCCGCCGCACCTCCGCCGACAGCTGGAGGCGCGCATGAAGCCGTATGTCACGCCGCGCACCCCGCCAGCACCCTCGGCGCCGGGACGGCAGCTGGCCTTCCGGTGGGAGGAGGCGGCCCTCTAAGATCAGGCCGGTGCAGGACGGGTGACGCCAGGCCGGTGCAGGACGGGTGACGCCAGGCTGACCGCTGGATCGGCCGCCAGCGGCAGGGACCTGCCTGCACACGAGAACGGACGGGAGCATGGCTCCCGTCCGTGCCTGCAGGTAACGATGCTAGGCGTCCGCCTCGCCGGACGCCACCTGAATGGTGACGCCCCCGCCGGTCTCCCGGCCCCAGATGAGCCAGGCCGCGGCCGCCAGCGTGCCCACCAGCCACACCCCGGAGTTGAACAGGATGTAGTGCGGGATGGACATCGTGGCGGTGATGTAGATGGTCGGAATGTAGAGCCCGATGGAGATGAAGCGCGCGATTGCGGTGTACGTGCCGCGGTGGAGGGTGGGCCACACCTCCGGCTTTACGGTGTCCTCGGTCAGGTAGCACAAGGAGTTCACGCCCGCCAGGATGACGAGCAGCACCCAGAACAGGCCCATGTTGTGCTGCCAGCTGTGGGAGGTCAGGCCGACGATGACCGTCATGATGAAGGTGCCGAAGAACGTCCAGAAGAGCGCCTTGCGGCGCGACACGCGGTCGGCAAACAGCCCCAGGAACCCGAACACGAAGCCGGCTCCTTCGAAGATGGCCAGGATGGTCGGCTGCAGGTGCGGGAAGAAGGCGAATGCCAGCGCGTAGGCCATCAGCCCGAAGCCGATGGTGTTGGCGGCCGCCACCACGATCATGGTGATCATGGTGAACCAGATGTACCCCGGAGACGGCTTTTTGGCGGGCGCCGCGGGTGTCTGCTCGGCGGACTTCAACGCTTCCTGCGCCTCCGCCACGTCCCCGTAGTACGCGCGCACCGCCCGTTCCAGTTCGGCATGCTTGCCCTTGCGCTGCAGCCACAGGAACGATTCCGGCATGCTGACCCGGGTGGCAAACAGGACCGCTACCACGATCAACACGGCGACAGCCACGACGTCGCGCTGCAGGTTGATAGCGGCCGATCCCGTGATGGCCGCACTGGTGAGTGCGATGATGGCCAGCACCAGGCCGCCAAAGTTGATGCCGTTGATAATCATCATGCTGGCCTTGCCGCGGTGCTTGCTGGGCATGAGCTCATGGCCCGCCACCATGATGGAGTTCATCTCCCCGCCGCCCGCCATCAGCATGAGCGCCAGTGAGACAAGGATGAGCGCATAGGTGTGTGCGAAGAACAGGACGATGCCGCCGACCGCATAGAGACCGAGTGTGGAGAACAGGGTCACTTTTCTGCCGTACTTGTCGGAGAAGGGCCCCGCCAGGATGATGCCGATAATGAGCCAGATCGGCGCCCAGGCCAGCAGGAGCTCCCCGAGCGACTTAGGATACTGGGCCCAGTTGACGGCGATAGAGGCCAGTGAGAATACATACGATTCCAGAGCCAGACCCAGGACGAACGAGATGAACATCCAGGTGGTCTTGGAACTCCAGCGCGCTTCAGCGAGCCGTTCAACGTTCACCGCCGCCAAGACGACCGTCCCCCCTTGGAGAGAAATTGACGCCCCTCGGATCGTGGACCGCAAGCAGTCCCGTGTCCCGCCCCCAGTATGCGCGACACCCAGCCGAAGCTTCCCTTTTATCTTCTGTTTTTCCTCCCAAGATCCAGGAGCGCAGGGTTCTCGGCCCGTCGGTCAAACACACGCACGGCCGCGATGACCGCAGCCACGGCACGCAGAACGCCGCTACCGCGCCAGTGCCGCCGGCTCGGCGGCCGCGGCCCGCGGATCCTTCCGCCCCACGCGGTCGTACAGCACGGCCAGGAGATAGATGACGGCGGCAATCGCGGTCACCACAAATCCGCTTGGCAGTACGGTGTCGTACGCGATGAGAATCGAGAGCCACACCGTGAGAGTGCCAAGTGCCATGGACCATGCCACCATGCGGCCGGGCCGGCGGGCGATCCGCCTCGCCGCCGCCGCCGGCCCCACCAGGAGGGCAAAAGAGAGCAGCGCGCCCACCACCGGGACGGTGAGAGCGGCCGCGCCCGCCACCATCGCCATGAAGCCCAGGCGCATGGCCCCCTCCGGCACCCCCCGGGCCAGCGCCGTCTCGGGCGACACCGTGTAGTAGAGGAGGGGTCGGAACAACACGCCCACCAGCAGGGCCAGTAAGGCAGCCAGAATGGCGATCTGGATGGTCTGGGCGGCGCTGATGCCCACCACCTGCCCGAACAGCAGCGCATACACCTCGGGCCCATACGCATTGCCCACCGTCAGCAAGAGGTCCCCGAGGCTCAGGATGGCGATGAGCAGGAGGGCCGTCAGCACACCCGGGCTGCCTCCCCGGTCGCGTCGCTCCAGAGCCCCCAGGGACAGCGCCATCCCGAGTGCGCAGGCGGCCATGCCCAGCACCGAGCTCACGCCCACCAGAAACGCAGCCGCCGCACCGGTGAAGGCTGCCCGGGGAATGGCGTGAGCGGCAAAGGTCCCTCCGCGGAGGTTGACGAACACGCCCACCAGGCCCGACATGACCGCGACCGCTGTGCCGGCGATCCAGGCATGGACCATGAACGAGGCGGTAAAGAGCCCCGGCGGGAAGACGGCGGCCGAAAGCGCACTCACGACACGCCTCCGTTCGGGGTCGGCTGCCGGCGGACGTCCGCACGCGGAATCAGCATCACGGCCAGATAACCCAGCAGGATGAGCGTGCTGATAAAGAAGCTGTCGGGCCAGCCGCGGCCCGCCGGCGGCCAGTAGAAACTGTCATAGGCCAGGAGGATGCCGATGGTGGTGGCCAGCGCGCCCATCAAGGCTGCCAGCGTGAGCCGCCACCCGGGCCGCGCCGTGAGCCGCACGGCGATGGCGGCGGGGCCGACGAGCAGCGTGGTGCTGAGGAGCGCCCCCACCAGCAGGGATGCCTGTTCCACTGCTGCCACCACCACCACCAAAAACAGCGTGTTGATGAGCCGGAGCGAGATGCCGCGGGCGGTCGCCACTTCCGGCACCACCGACGAATACAGCAGTGGACGATAGACGACGGCCAGCAGGATGACGGTGCCGAGCGACAGGAGGGCCATCGCCGGCACCAGTGCCGCATTCACGGTGAAGACCGAGCCGAACAGCACCGTCTGCGTGATGTTGGCGTTGGTGGTGGTCGTGGTGATCAGGTACAGGAACAGGGCGCCGAACCCCATGGCTGTAGCCAGCACGATACCGGTGGCCACGTCGCGCCCGCGGCTCTCGCTGACGCCGGCATCGGCCAGCGCTCCCGAGACGAAGCCGCCCACCATGAACCCCCACAGCACCTGCACACCCACCAATGCCGCCGCCGCTCCGCCGGTGGCTCCCATGTCACTCAGGGCATGGCCCAGAAACGCCTGGCCTCGGATCACGACGAAAACTCCGACCAGTCCGTTGGCGGCGGCCACGATGGCGCCCACGAGGAGGGCGACCTGGACCGCACTGCTGTGAAAGAATCCCGGCGCGATGACGGCATGGAGGAGGTTAGTCATCGCGCCCCTCCCCCAGTCCGGCGCGGCGTCCGCTTTGGGAGCCGCTCGAGCCGGTCTGCTGCCCGGCGGGATGGTGGGGAACTTCGGTGGGTACGGCCGCTTCCGCGTCCCCGGTCACCACCACCACCCGCCCCTGCACCCGGAGCACCTCAACCGCGTAGCCATACAGCGCGGTCAGAACCTCCGAGCGCACGACGTCTTCCACCGGCCCTACCGCCGCCCGTCCGTGGGCCAGGTACAGCACCTGATCCATCGAGCCGAGGAGGGGATTCATGTCGTGGGCGACCAGCAGGGCGGCGATACCGCGCTCGCGCACCAGCTCCGCCACCAGCTCCACGGTTTCATGCGCGCTCTTGATGTCAAGGTTGGAGAGCGGCTCATCGAGCAGCAGGATGCGGGGCTCGGACACCAGCGCCTGAGCGATCAGCAGACGCTGGCGCTCACCACCGGAAAGGGCGCCAAGCGGGGCATTGGCGTAATGCCGCGCACCGACCCGCTCTAGGACCGCGTCCACCCGCGCGCGCCGGGCGCGCCCCGGCATCGGGAGTCCCCACCGCTCGCCGTCGATGCCGAGGTCCACCAGGTCCCGCGCCCGCAGCGGGGGGTTGGCGTCACCCGTCAGCGCCTGCGGCACATACCCTACAAGCCGGCTCCCGCGGTGGACGGGAGTGCCGTGGATCAGCACCTGGCCGTCGGTCGGGCTCAGCAGACCGAGAATCACCCGCAGCAGGGTGGTCTTGCCGGCTCCGTTGGGTCCTATCACGCCCACAAACTGCCCCGGATAGACCGCCACGTGGATGTCGTCCAGCACGGGGCGGCGGGCCAGACTCACGTGCACGTGCCGAAGCTCTAAAATGGGCGTCGCCATGTTCCCGTGTCCTTCTTCCCCGGTTGTGATGCGCATTTACGGCAACCCCACAGTCGAGGTGTGCCGCGACAGAGCTCTCGTAAAGGCACGCGTCTCCGCCACCATCCACTGCTGGTAGTCGTAGCGTGGGGGCATGGTTTCGTACACGCCCACCACCGGCACGTGGTACTGACGCGCGAGCGAGAGCAGCCGGAGGGTGGCGGCGTCGACGGCCTGCTGGTTGTAGGCCAAAAAACCCACCTGGTGATGGATGATGAGGTTGTCCTCGGCCTGTACGTCTTCCGGGGAAGGGTCGGTGCCGTTCATCACGGCCGCCTGAAAGGCCCAGGGTGTGCTGATGTGGAGTCCGCTCGCCTGCAGCAGGTAGTCGCACACCGGCTCGGTGACGGCCACCGATTTGCCGCCGAACTTCTGCTTCAAGACCTTAATGGCCTGGGTCCAACGGCTGAGCGAGGCCCGGAAGGCGGCGGCGCGGCGCGCAAAGTACGTACGGTGACTAGGGTCGAGCCGCCCCAGGTCACGGGCGATGATGACCGACAGCCGCGCCATGGTGCCCGGCTTGTACCAGAGATGCGGGTTCTCGGTGCTGGCCGAAAGCCCGAAGGCGTTTGCCACGGTGAGAACGATGCGCTGGTTGTTTGGCGAGGCGGCTTCCAGACGGTTCATGAAGCTGTCGTAGCCGAGGCCGTTCTGCACGATGAGCGAGGCTTTGGCCACGTCAATCGCATCCCGCGTGCTGGCCTCGTATACGTGCGGATCGGTGCTGGGGTTGCTCATGAAGCTCACCACCGAGACGTATCGCCCGCCCACCTGCTGGATGACATTGGCGTACTCATTTTCCGCGCCGACGGCCAGGATGGTGCCGCCGGCCGGCGCTCCCGAGCCAGCCCCGCACCCCGCGGCCAGCACCAAGAGCAGACTGGCAGTCGATGCCAGCAGCCCGAGCCGCAGCCGGGCGCCGGACACTCCACAACGCATGATGACTCCCCCTCAGCCCGGAGATAGATTGCGCCGTTCACATCGGAGGATTTACATGCGAATTCTTTGCATCTACATGATAGTCGCGCCTGAATCCGAAATCAACGCGAGCCCCCATCATGATCGGCTGCTGCGGAGGATGGGGTGTGGCGCTGATCAGGCTCCGGCCGGACCTGCCGCTCTTCCCGGAGATGTGTCTCGACGTGGATTCGTGCTCCCGCGCGATGTGCTCCCGCATCGACCCACATCCAGACCTTCCGGCGGCTCCGCCACCGTGACACTGGCCGTCGATGTTTCTCGCCATGATCGGTTATGAGCAGATGCGCAGCACTGTGGCAGAGTTGGTCGGGGACCGGCCTCCCAGCTGCATGCGATGAGTGCTCTCGGGCAGCCAAGGGCAGGAGGCTCACGGCAGGGTTTGGAACTGAAACGGCCCCCGGCGCGGGGCATCTTCCTCTGGAGGCGGCATCCACGAGCCGCCGATACACCGGCGCTCGTCCCTGCGAATAGGCTGGAGCGGCGCCAGCAGTGGGGACGCCTGCCGGGGGAGCCGCATTGGGCCAGCTACTCGTTCATGTGGAACGCTCAGGAGGATCCGCGTATCTCGTGGCCGCGGAGGGCCGGCGCCTCTTTCTTCGCGGCGTGAACGCCAATGGTCTCATCGACTACCCCGCGGACTATCAGGAATCGTTGCCGCTTTCTGCACAGGACTTTCTCGCGATGGCCGCGCTCGGCTTCAACCTGGTCCGGCTGCCCGTCAGCTGGGGCCGCATCATGCCGGAACCGGGGCGTCCGGACCCATCCTCTATCCACCAGGTCACGACGATGGTGGACCTCGCCTGGACCCAGCACATTTACGTTCTGGTGGACTTCCACCAGGACAATTACGCCTGCACGCTGGGGCCGGGCCGGGAGAGTGACGGAGCGCCGGACTGGGCCGTAGTGGGACAGCGCCGCTGGAACTGGCGTATGAGTGGAAACCCGGCCGTGCAGACCACCTGGAGTCATTTCTGGAACAACGCCCACGTGCACGGACAGGGCCTTCACGCCCATTACTTCGAGGCGGTCACGGCTATGGTGGAGCCTCTGGTGAACCATCCCGGCGTTCTGGCGTACGACCTCATGAACGAACCCGATCGGGCTGGGCGATGCCGGGGTGCTTCGAGGCCCGCTATCTGTTTCCGTTTTACCGCCACGCCATTGAGTGGATCCGTCAAGTCGACCCCCAGCGTGCGATCCTGTTCGAGCCCTCGGTGATCCGGGACGCGACCCATGTGGCCATCCAGTGCTCACGACCGTTCTCGGCGAATCAGAACCTGATCTACGGTCCCCACTGCTACACCGAGGTCGTGTCGCCGCCCTTCCATCCGGTCCGCTCGGAAGTCGGATCAATCCCTGCCTGTTCATGTGCTACTGGACGGCGTCGCGGGAGGCGAGGGGTTTCGGAACGCCCTGGCTCTGGGGAGAATTCGGAATCGGGGCAACTCCTGCCGGCGATGGGGGGTTGAGGGAGCAGATCCGGCTCCAGCACCGGTTCGGATGTGGAGGGACGTTCTGGGTGTGGAAGCAGCGGCCCGGCTTCTACAACTGGGGGCTGGCGGCAGTCGACGGGAGTCTGCGGAGCGACTCCAAACGGGCTCAGATCCTGGCCGATCCGCGTGCGCTCGCGCTCCCGGGCGCCAACCTTCGGGTGGCCTATGACGACACCCGCAAGAGGCTTCTGGTGACGGGTTCCCTGTCTGATCGCCCCGAAGAGCCCGCCCTGTTCTACGCGCCGCGCTTTACCTACAAGCGTCCACCGCGGATGGAGCTGACAGCCGGTTCTCGTCGGTGGGGCGGCCGCGCGACGGTGGAGTCGGTCGGCTGCGGCCGGGTCCAAGGCTGGCGCCTGACTCTGGGTCTGCCGCGGGTGCCCGGCCCTTATCAGGTCGTGATGGCACCCTAGACCTCATGGCCCCTCCCCTGACGGACACCCCTGGGAAGATGGCAGCTGCCGCCCTGTGGCTTGCCGGGTCCGCGCGACGATCCCCGGCGGATCCGGGCTCGCCGCCTGCTCCCACGGCCGTGACACCCGGACCTGATGGACCAGGAGGACGCGCATCCGGCGCTGAGACGCGGGCCTCAACGCCGTGCGCTGTCGGGGTCGACGAGCCGGCCAGAGTCAGGTGGGTCCGGGTGCGATGCGCTGAACGCATCGGGAGTGCCACGACCATGCGGGCAGCGGGATGCTGGCTACAGCACAGAGGGCCAGACGTTCGGGAACCGTTGCGGATCGTGTCGTGAGACGGCCTCCGGCCTGGCTGTCAGATTCTTTTTGAGAGGTCTGCGAGGCGGCCGGTGGACGTTAACGACGACCGGAATGCGCTTGTCCTATGCGCCCCCGCCGCGTTGCCCATCGGGTACAGCCCAAGAAGCACCGGGCCGCTCAGGCGTGGCCGCACGGCGCTCTGAACTACGCTGCCCGGCCGGTTTCACCGGGCGCGATCGTGTCGAGGACCTCGTGGCAGCGAGGCTCGAGGCCGTCCGGCACTGACGCAGGTCCGCACCCGCCTGCAACACGGCAGAAGAGACAGCTGCACGCGGTATCACGAAGACTGCATCTGGTGCTTGATATGATGTCTGAGTGATGTCATCATGACATCATGACAGTGCAAGAGGTGGCGGAGGCGCTCCGCGAGGACCTGTTGGCGGTGGCGCGCTTTCCAGACGCCGAGGGGCGTGAGCGCGCGGTCCGGATCCTGGACGGCCTGGTGCCGGCCCGGCTTACCGCGTTTGTGGCCGAGGTGGCAGAGGAAATATCCCGCGTCCTTCCCGGTGGGCACGTGGAGATGCGGCTTTCCGGCAGTGACCTGGAGGCCGTCTACGTCGAGGAAGCAAGCCCGCTGCCGACCCCCGACGAGGGAGACAGCGCGGCGCGGATTACCGTCCGTCTGAGCGGCTCCCTCAAGGAGGCGGTGGAGGAGGCCGCGGTGGATGAGGCGGTGTCGGTCAACACGTTCGTGGTCGGCGCCCTGCTGGCGGCAACCCATCGCCGGGGACGGCGAGCGGGACGGCGGCTGCGAGGCTACGGACGAGCATGAGCAAGCAAACGGAGGACGCGGTCATGGAGCAGTTTGACACCCCTGGTCATGTGGTCGTGACGATTCGAAACGCCAGCGGCGTGGTCGAGCTGGCGGCAGAGGAGCGCGGCACCACCGAGGTGACCGTGGAAGCGCTGCACCCGGAGTCGGAGGAGCGGGCCCGGGCCACGCGGATCGAGATGTCTCCCACTGGGGAGGGCGAGTTTCGCATCGCGGTGGAGGTGCCGCGCCCCTCTGGCTGGGGAGAGTCGCACGGAGGAGTGGCGGTGCGGGTGCGCATGCCTCAGGACGCCGATCTGAGAGTGTCCACCGCGTCCGCCGACGTCCATGCCGAGGGGCGTTTCGGGCGTGTGGCGCTCGACAGCGCCTCCGGCGACATCTGGCTTCCGGAGGCCATCGGCGACGTCGTGGCGTCGACCGCCAGCGGGGACGTCAACATCCGCCGAGTGCAGGGTTCGCTCCGCGTGCATACCGCGAGCGGGACCAGCTTCATCGACGAGGTAATGGGCGCACTGGAGATGGAGAGCGCCTCGGGCGACCAGCACGTCAAGGTTCTGGGAGGCAGGGCCCGGATGCAGGGCGCCTCGTCCGACATCCTCGTCGGCGAGGTGCGCGACAGCCTGGACGCCGAGACTGCTTCCGGCAACATCACGATCCAGCAGGCGCGCGGATCCCTGCGCCTCAGTGCCCGCTCCGGCGACGTCGAGGTGCGGCGCATCGTCGAGGGCCATGTGGTGGCCTCGTGCGCTTCCGGCGATGTCTCGGTTGGCGTGGCGCACGGGTCGCGGGTGCGGGTCGACCTGGACAGCCGCAGCGGCAGTGTGCGCTCGCAGATTCCGCTGACCCAGGAGTCCGACGCCGGAGACGGTCCCCTGGTGGAGATTGAAGCGCGCACCGCCAGTGGAGACGTGCGCGTCAGTGCGGTCGGCTGAGGCGGGACGGCGGCGGTCGGGATGCGCGGGGATGACCCCCGCGCATCCCGCTTCCCGTCTCGCCGCCGTCCGCGCCCGCTTCGGAGACTGGACTTCCGGACGATGTCCCCGCCCGCCGGTTCGGATACGGTGACGCCATCCCGGAGGGAGCGTGGAAGAACCGATGCGGGGCGTTTTAAGACTCATCCGAACCCGGCGGGACTTCCGCCTGGTGTTGGGCGCCAGTCTCATCTCTCAGGCTGGCGACTGGATCTTGATGGTCGGTCTCATGTACCGGGTGTACGCGGCCACCGGCTCGACGGCGGCGTCGGCCCTCTTGATGCTGACGTACTCCGTGCCGCAGGTGGTATTGGGGTCGCTGGCCGGCGTGTTTGTGGATCGCTGGGATCGCAAGCGCACGATGGTGGCGGCCAACCTGATGCTGGCCGGAGGTCTCCTGCCGCTGCTTTGGATCCACGGCCGCACGCACATCGGGATCGTGTTTCCGGTCCTGTTCTTCGAAAGCATCGTGCAGCAGTTCTTCTCACCGGCCGAGCAGGCCCTGTTTCCGCGCCTGGTGGCCGACGAGGAGCTGGTGGCGGCCAACGCGCTGAACGGCCAGAACCAGAATGCCGCCCGCCTCATCGGCTCCGCTCTGGGCGGCGTGATCGGCGCTGTCGGCGGAATTCCCGCCGTCACCCTGGCCGACCTGGTGAGCTTCCTGGTGGCCGCCGGTCTGGTGGGCGCAATCGCCGCGCGCGCCCGCTCCGTAACCACCGCCGTGGCCGATTCCCTCCGGGAGCGGCTGACCGCGCTTAGGACACAATGGGTCGAGGGGCTGCGGATTGCGGCCCGGGAAGAGATTCTCATCGCGCTGGCCATTTTTATTGGCATCACGTCCATCGGCGAAGGCGACATCTCGACCCTCTTCGCACCTTTTGTCCGGCACATCCTGCACGGCGGCAATGCCGCCTTCGGCCTCATCGCCGCCGTGCAGGCTATCGGCGGCATTGTGGGCGGGGTGGTGGCGGCGGTGGTGGGACCCCGTCTCTCCGCCGTCAGGCTGTTCGTGTGGAGCGCGGTCGCGTTTGGCGTCCTGGACCTCGGCATCACGCTCTATCCGCTCGCGTACGTGGCCATCTGGCCAGCCGTGGCAGGCATGATCCTGGTGGGGGTGCCGGCGGCGTTGATGACGGCGGGGTTGATGACGTTGTACCAGCGCCATGCCGCCGACGCTTACCGGGGCCGGGTATGGGGTGCATTCATGGCCGTCAGCGGCCTCGGCACCATCTTCGGCACCACTGCGGCCGGCCTGCTGGCGCAGTCTCTCGGTGTGATACCGGTACTCGCCTACCAGGGCCTGGGCTACCTGGGAGCGGGCCTTTACGTCATGTACCGCCTGCGTCTGCATCCGGCATCCCTGCCTGACCTGGCCGCGGCCGAGGAGGATGCCTAGGGCGAGCGTGGACAGGTGCCGGCGGTGGTGTACACCCAGTCGATCCGCTACGATGATGGCCGCGATGGCGCGCGAACGTTAGCCGGCGACGGGGGAGTGTGGTGTGACGAGCCCGGTGCCCGAGTCGCACGCCCCGCTCTGGCGGCATCCCGACTTCCTGAAGCTGTGGGGCGGCCAGACCGTCTCCCAGTTCGGGGCGCAGATCACGACGCTGGCGCTGCCCCTCACGGCGGTGCTGTTCCTGCATGCGAGTGCGTTCGAGATGGGGGTTCTGGGCGCCCTCGGCATGGCCCCCTTCCTGGTGGTGGGCCTGTTCCTCGGCGTGTATGTGGATCGGCGCCGGCGCCGCTCGCTCCTCATCATGGCCGATATCGGGCGGACTCTGCTCCTGGCCGCCGTCCCGGTGCTGTACCTCATCCACCGGCTCAGCATCGGGATCCTGTACGGGGAAGCGTTCCTGCTCGGGAGCCTCACCGTCTTGTTCGACGTCGCCTACCAGTCTTATCTGCCGGCCCTGATCCCGAAAGAGACCCTGGTGGACGGCAATTCCAAACTGGAGTTCACGCGCGCCGTGGCCCAGATTGGCGGCCCGGGGTTCGCCGGCTTTCTGGCTCAGTGGCTCACGGCCCCGCTGGCGCTTGTCGCCAACGCCCTGACCTATGTGGTGTCGGTGGTCTCGCTGCTGTGGATCCGGGGGAGCGAGCCGGAGCCCGCTGGCTCCGACGGCCAGGGGGTGTTCGCCCAGATCCGCGAAGGCCTGCAGGTGGTCTTCGGCAGCCGCTACCTGAGGGCGGTGGCCGGCTGCACGGGCACTGCAAACTTTTTCGCCACCCTGGCCCAGGCCGTGTACGTGCTCTATGTGGTTCACCGGGTGGGCCTGCATCCCGGCCTCCTGGGCGTCGTGTTTGGGGTGGGAAGCGTGGGGGCGCTGGTGGGTGCGGCCGCGTCCGGGCGGCTGGCTTCCCGATTTGGCGTGGGACCGGTCATCCTGGGCGGGATCGCGGTGTCGGCGGTGGGTGAGCTGCTGGTGCCGCTGGCGCGCGCTCCGGTGGCTTACGGGCTGCCGTTTCTGGTGGGAGGGTCTCTGGTGGTCTCGCTCGGCTCCACGGTGTACAACATCACCCAGGTGAGCCTGCGCCAGGCGCTTACGCCGCACCGGCTGATGGGACGCATGAATGCGTCCATGCGGTTTGTGGTCTGGGGGGTGATACCGCTGGGGTCGCTGGCGGGGGGGCTCCTTGGCTCCCATTTCGGTCTGCGGCCGACGCTGGTCGTGGCCGCTCTCGGCGGCCTTCTGGCTCCCCTGTGGATCGCGCTGTCGCCCACGCGCCGTCTGGTGGAGCAGCCAAAGCCCATCGACTCCTGAGTGAAGATGCGGAGAGGGTTCGGCTGGTCCGGCGCCGAAGCCCACGCGCGAGGGGTTGGGCTGCATGGGGTATAGGGCGAGGGTGGCCCGGGTGGCCACACTGGGCGAGGTTCCGGGACCCGAGGTGTTTTACATGGGCCGCTTTGGCGAGTGGCTCCCGCTTGATATCCACGTGGTTCTGCTGGAGGGATACGGGCGCGTCGTGCTGGTCAACAGCGGACCGCCGCCCGACTACCTGCGCTACATGAATCGGGTGTGGCGCGAGGAGCTTGGCGATCGGTCCCAGATGTCCCTCGAGCCAGGGGGATTGGACGCGATCCTGGAGCGCTGGGGCGTCCGCCCGGAGCAGGTGACCGATGTGCTCATCACACCGCTGCAGGCATACGCCATCGGCGGCGTCACACGATTTGCGAACGCCGCCATCCATCTGGCGCGGCGCGGCTGGGTCGATCTCTTCGCCCCGCCCGAATTCGATCCACGCCGCCGTATGGCCGTGCCGGATGACATCCTGCGCTACCTCCTGGAGGAGGCCTGGTTCGAGCGGCGGGTGCACCTCTTGGATGACGAGGATGGACCGGTGCCCGGCATCCGCACCTGGTGGGCTGGCACCCACCATCGCAGTTCGATCGTGGTGGAGGTGGAGACGGGCGCGGGCCTGATTGCCGTCTCGGATATTGCGTTCTACTACGACAACCTGGAGCAGGACCGCCCGCTCGGCATCCTGGAGAGTCTCGAGGAGTGTCGGCGCGCCTATCGCCGCATCCGCGACAGCGGCGCCCGCTTCGTATCCCTATACGACCCGGAGACGCTCGTGCGCTATGAAGCGGGCGTGGTGGCCGGGAAGGGGTCGGACCATGACGCTTGAAGGCAAGGTGGCGGTGGTGACCGGTGCCGGCCGCGGGATCGGGCGCGCCATATCCATCCGGCTGGCCGCGGCGGGTGCGTCCGTGGTGGTGAACTTTCCGCCCGGAGCGGACGAGGAAACGGCGGCCCAGGAAGTCGTGGCGGCGATCCGCGACCGCGGCGCCCGGGCGGAGTGCTGTCCGGCCGACGTCTCCGACCGCGCCGCGGTCGACGCACTGTTTGACCGCACGCTCGAACACTTCGCAGGCGTGGATATTCTGGTCAACAACGCGGGCATCTGTCCGTTCGAGACCTGGTGGGACATGACGCCGGACCTTTTTGAGCACGTCTTTCAGGTCAACCTGAAGGGCGCCTTCCTCTGTTCCCATCGGGCGTCCGCCATCATGCGCGCACAAGGGCGCGGCGGCCGCATCATCAGCCTGTCGTCCATCTCGGCGCTGGTGGGTGGGAGTCTTCAGACCCACTACACGCCGACCAAGGCGGGCGTGCGCTCCCTGATGCAGTCGCTGGCCATCGTGCTGGGTCCTTACGGAATCACCTGCAACAGCATCCTGCCCGGCACCATCCTGACGGACATCAACCGATCCGTATACGAGGACCCGGAGCGGCTCAGGCAGGACAGCGCGCGGGTGCCGGTGGGACGGCTCGGGCGCCCCGAGGACATCGCCGGCGCGGTCGCGTTTCTGGCCTCGGAGGAGGCGGCCTACATCAACGGGGCGGACCTCCTCATTGACGGGGGCCTGTTTGTCAATCTGCAGTAGCGAAGGACGAGAAGAGGGAGCAAGTCGTGCAGGCACTGATCTGGGAAGCTCCGGAACTCATGCGGATGGGAGAACGGGAAGAGCCCGTGGCACGGCCCGGCTGGGTCGTCATGCGGGTCGGTGCGGTCGGCATCTGCGGGTCGGAACTGGGAGCGTACCTCGGTCATAATGAGCTCCGGGTGCCGCCTCTGGTCATGGGCCACGAGTGGGCCGGAGAGGTCGTGGCGGTGGGGTCCACGGCTGACGAGCCACTCATCGGCCGCACGATGACGGCCAATCCGCTCATCTCCTGCGGACAGTGCCGCGCCTGCCGGCGCGGGGAGCGGCAGCTCTGTCCCGAGCGCCGCATCATCGGGATCGATTACCCGGGCGCCTTTGCCGAGCGGGTAGCGGTCCCGGTGACAGCCCTGCACCCCGTGCCGGACGTGGAGGCGGGGGCGCTGGTGGAGCCGCTGGCCTGCGCAGTGCGGGCGGTGGAGCAGGGCCGCGTGCGCCCCGGCGACGCCGTCTTGGTGTTCGGAGCCGGGGTCATCGGACTGTTCGCGGCGTTCATGGCCCAGCGTGCCGGCGCGGGCCCTGTGGCGGTCGTGGATCCGAATCAGACGCGGCTCGCGCGTGCAGGCGTGTTTGGGGCCTCCGCGCTGTTTAACCCGCGCGAGGTGGACGTGCCGGAAGCCCTTCGGGCCGCGGTGCCGGACGGGTTTGATGTCGCCATCGACGCCGTGGGCAGCCTAGACACCCGGCGGGCGGCGGTGGATTCCGCGCGGCGGGGCGGTCGCGTCGTGTTTATCGGACTCCACGAGCCGGGGGCAGCGCTGCCCGGCAACCGCATGGTGCGCGATGAGGTGTCCGTCACGGGATCGTTCTGCTACTTGGATGAGAACTTTCGGGTGGCAGCCGAGATGGCGGCGGGCGGCGCCATTCCCGACCGGGCGGGCTGGTGCGCGGTGCGGCCGCTCGACGCGGGGCAGGAGGCATTTCTGGAGCAGGCCCGCGGGCTGGCGCCTTTCTCCAAGATCCTGCTGACGCCCTGACTGGCCCACACGGTGACGGACGGAGAGGGGGGTCATCTATGCGCGAGAACGTGTGCGCCATCCGGGCCTCGGTGGTGCGCGGAGGCGGGGCTGACTACCACGACCAGAGCGATGCGCACTGGATCGTAGGCCAGATTGCCACGCCCATGTCACGGTATCCGGAGTACCGGTCCTCCCGGTCGTCGTGGGGCCTTGATGCCCTGGGCACCGTGGTGGTGGAGGTGGAGGACGAGGCCGGCCGCGTCGGTGTCGGACTGAGCACGGGCGGGATGCCGGCAGCCTGGCTTGTGAGTCACCACCTGAACCGGTTTGTGCTGGGGCGGTCTCCCGCCCAGCGTGAGCTCATCTGGGACCAGATGTACCGCTCCACCCTTTACTACGGACGCAAGGGGCTTGCGGTCAACGCCATCTCCGCGGTGGATCTGGCGCTCTGGGATCTGTTTGCGCGGCAACGGGAGCTGCCCGTCTACGCCCTGCTCGGCGGCCCGGCGCGCACGGCGCTTCCCTGCTACGCCACGGGACCGAATCCAGAATGGGCCGTGGCGCATGGCTTTGTCGGCGGCAAGCTCCCCCTTGTCCACGGCCCCGCTGAGGGCAGGAGGGGCCTGCGCGAGAACGTGGAGCGGTTCGCCGCCGCCCGCGCCGCGGTCGGCCCCGATGCGCTGCTCATGCTCGACTGCTGGATGTCGCTCGACCTGCCGTATGCGGAAGCGCTGGTGCGGGAGCTGGCGCCACTCGGACTGTACTGGATCGAGGAAGCGTTCTCGGCGGACGATTACTGGAGCTATCGCGAGCTGCGCCGGCGCGCGCCGCCGGGCGTGCGGATCGCGACCGGCGAGCACGAGTGGACGCGCTACGGCTTCCGGCTGCTGCTGGAGTTCGAGGCCGCCGACGTGATCCAGCCTGACGTCAACTGGTGCGGGGGCCTCACCGAACTCATCCGGATTGCCGCCCTCGCCGACGCGCGGGACATTCCCGTCATTCCTCACGGGTCGAGTGTCTACAGTTACCATTTCGCCGCCGCCCGAGCCTCGACGGCCCCGTCCGAATTCTTGATGATGCATCCCAGCGCGAGTGCGGTGGTGCCCATGTTCTCGCCGCTGCTGCTGGACGAGCCCGTGCCCGAAAACGGCGTCGTGCGGGTGCCGGACCGGCCCGGCTTCGGCGTGGAGCTGAATCCGGCGGTGGAGCGGGTGCTGGTGGAATAGATCAGGCGGCCGAGTCCGCCGGATCGCCCGGACGGGCAGGCTGCCGGCGCGACGCCAGCACGGATCCGCCCAGGATGAGCACGAATCCCGCCAGCGTCAACAGCGAGAATGGTTCGTGCAGGAGCGCCACCCCCAGCACGACCGCGACCGCGGGATTCAGATAGATGAAGAGCGACGCCCGGGTGGGGCCGACCTCGGTAATGAGGGCGAAGAAGCAGAGAAACCCCACACCCGTGCACACCACCCCCAGGATGAGGACGGCGCCGGCCACCTCCCATCCCGGCCAGTGCGCGGGAGCCTGGATGATGGCGGCGGGCAAGTAGGCGAGGGCGGACGCCAGGAGCGTCACCGCCACCACGTCCATGCCCCGCAGGCTCGCGAGCTTCTGGGAAATGATGAGCGGTCCGATGGCGTAGCCCAGCACCACGATTCCCACTTCCAGAATCGGTCCCAGGTTGCCGGCCGAAAGGCCGGGCGCGAGCAGGACCGTCACGCCGCCGAGACCCAGGATGAGGCCTGCACCGCGCCGCAGCGTGAAGGCCTCCAGCCGGCTGAGTGCGGCCAGCACCGCCATCACGATCGGCATCGATGCGATCAGGAGCCCGGAGAGGGAGCTGGACAGGCGCGTCTCGGCGTCGGAGAGAAGCCACCACGGCACCGCAATCTCGGCCGCCGTATATGCGGCCAGCGCCTTCCAATGCGGGACCAGCTCGCGCCAGCGGCCGGTTCGCACAGCGAGGGGGGCGATGATGAAGGCTCCGATGGCGGTGCGCAGGAAGACGAGCGTCGCCGGCGTCAAGGATCCCACCGCCACCTTGATCAGGAGATACGGGATACCCCAGATGACGCCCATGGCCAGGAACAGCGCGAGACCGCGGCGGCTCAATCTATCCGCTCCTTGCTCCCCGGGATTATCCGGGTTCGCCTGTCACGCGTAAAGGCGTTTACGCGAAGCAGGCGGCTGGTACAATGTGCACAGATTTGTGCACACCCGAAACGGGAAAGGGGATCCTCCGTGAGGCGCTTTGCCTTCGTCCTGCACCCGCTCCGATTGGACGACTTCGCCCGTAAGTTTCCCTTCACGCGCTTCTTGCCCGATTCACTGGTGGAACGACTGTTCAGCGTCGTGCCTCCCCTGCGCGTGGCGCACGTCAGCGGTGTCCGCTCGACCACAGGTGAAGAGCTGGAGGGCTGGCTGATTGGCCTTCCCATGACGCCGCGGCTCATCCTGGAGTCTCCGTATCCCCGCGTGCTGGAGAAGCTGGTGCGGGCGGGGCGGATGGCCGAGAGCCTGGGCGCCGAGATCCTGGGGCTGGGGGCGTTCACCAAGATTGCCGGAGATCGCGGGGTGACCCTGTCACAGCGCCTTCAGATTCCGGTCACCACCGGTAACTCCTACACCACCGCCACCGCAGTGGAGGGCGCCCTGGCGGGCGCCCGCCGGCTCGGCCTGGATCCCGCCGACGCCCGCGTCGCCGTGATCGGGGCCACCGGATCCATCGGCGCCGCCTGCTGCCAGCTGCTGGCCGAGGAGGTGCCGGAACTCACGCTGGTTGCACGGGGTCGGGAACGGCTGCAGGAGCTGGCTGACGAGCTCCGCGCCCGGAAACCGGAAAGCCGCTTTTCAATCGAGACCGACATCCGGCGGGCGGTGTCGGACGCCGACATCGTCATTGCGGTGTCCTCCTCGCCGGATGCCATCGTGGAACCGGAAGCCCTGAAGCCCGGTGCGCTGATCTGCGACGTGGCCCGTCCCCGCAACCTGTCGCGGGTGGTCACGGAGCGGCGTCCCGACGTGATGGTCATTGATGGCGGCGTCATCGAGGTGCCGGGCCCGGACGCCGACATGGGATTCGACTTCGGGTTCCCGCCGCGCATGGTGGAGGCCTGTATGGCCGAGACCATGGCGCTGGCGCTGGAGGGACGCCTGGAGAACTTCACCCTCGGCCCCACCGTCGACCCGGACAAAGTGCGGGAGATTCACCGCATCGCCGCCCGCCACGGCTTTTCCATGGCCGGATTTCGCCGGTTCGAGCGGGCGATCCCGGACACGGAATTTGACCGTGTGCGCTCGCTGGTGGCCGGGACGCCGGGGGGCCGTCCGTCCCGGCGCGTCGGCCGGCCGGCACCGGTCCGCTCCTAGCCGCACCCGTTGGAAACCAGGCTCCGGGGGCCGTGCGGGCACCCCGGAGCTTCGCTTACAGGGACACCGATGCATCCGAGAGGTCACGGGCGGGGCGGCGGAACCGGACGTCGTTCTTCAGGCCGGCCCAGTAAAACCAGAGCGCAGCGCTGTTGAAGAACGCCATGCCGCCAAAGACCGCCCATTTGCCCACCGTCTGCAGCAGGAGTCCCCCCAGGGCGGGACCGGCGAACTGAGAGAAGCCGAAGGCCAGATTCTGCAGGGTGAAATACGTCGCGCGCCGGTTGGCCGGCGCCAGCACCGACACCACCGTCTGCTGTACAGGGGCGGACACCACCTCACCCACCGTCAGGAACACCTGGTTTGCGATCCAGGCGGCCGGTGCGCGCACCACCCCGTACCCCAGTGAGGCGACGGCCATGATCCCGGTGCCGACGATGGTGCTCCACACCACGGATCGAGTTTGCAGCCAGCGGCTCGCGATTGGCTGCAGGGCAATCACGGTCAGGCCATTGCTGGCCATCATGAAGCCAAACAGCCGCGCGCCCATCGCCGTATGGGTGCCGACGTACTGCCCGAGCGTGGTCTCCAGCTGCACATACGCGAGTCCGCTCACCAGCTGCCCCACCAGGTAGAGGAAGAGGACCCGGTCGCCGAGTGGGGCCGCGAGCGCCCTCAGGGCGTGCCGCAGCGGAGGCCGGACCCCCGCCTGGATGTGGTGCTCGGGCAGGCGGCGGAGGCCCACGAAACCGGCCGCAGCCAGGAGCAGGACGACGGCGCCTGCCAGCACGAAAGGTAGTCCATGGTGTCCCGCGCCGGCCAGCGAACCGAGGGCGGGACCGAACGCGGCCCCCACGTTTGCCCCCCAGTACACCCATCCGAAAACCGGCACACGCTCTTCCGGCGGCGTGAGATCCGAGATGAGGGCGCTGAACGCGGGGCCTTCCAACGCAAACCCGATCCCCACCAGCACCTGCAGGGCAATGAAGAGTCCGACCGTGGAGGCGAGTCCCTCCGCCACGAAGCACAGACCCAGGAGTGCGGTCCCGGCCAGCATCACCCGCACCCGGCTCCCGTGGTCCGACAGCGGGCCCAGTACCAGACCGGCCACTACCGTAGAGAGCGATCCGATGCCCACCACCAGCCCCGCCATCGCAAAGGAGGCGTGGACGGCCACGTGCAGGTAGAGCGCCAGAAATGGCAGCGCCATGAAGCGCACTAGAGCGCTCATCGAATTGGCGCCCACGATAAGGTACAGGATGGGGGTCCGGCCGGCGGGACCTCGCGCGTATGACATCGTTCCCCAGCATACCCGTGCCCTCAGATCGTGCCAATCAGCGGCGGGGATGTGTCCCACGCGCCCCGGAGCCGGTATCTTAGAAGGACAAGCACCTCAGGGGGGCCGTGAGCATGCGGATAGGCTTTGTGGGCCTCGGCGTAATGGGCCAGGCGATGGCGTTGAACCTGGTGAAGGGAGGGCACACGCTCCGCGTGTACAACCGGACCCCGGGACGGGCGGACATCCTGCTGGCCGCGGGAGCGGAGCGGGCGGAAACGCCGGCGGCCGCGGCCGCCGGGGCCGACGTCACTATCGTGATTGTGACGGATGACCGGGCAGTCAGGGCTGTGGCGGAAGGGGACAGCGGGGTGCTCGCCGGCGCGGCCAGGGGCAGCCTGGTGGTCGACATGTCCACCATCTCGCCCGAAACCACGCGGGCACTCAATGAGGCCGCCGACGCCCGCGGGATCACCTGGCTCGACGCGCCGGTCACGGGGGGCGACATCGGAGCGCGCGAAGGCACGCTCACCATCATGGTGGGCGGCTCCAAAGACGCCTTTGGGCGTGTCAAGCCGGTGCTGGACCTCATGGGCCGGCGGGTTGTGTACATCGGAGACAGCGGGCTCGGCCAGACCATGAAGCTCGTAGGCAACTTCATTTCCGGTCTTACCCTCATGGTGGCCGCGGAAGGGGTGCGCCTTGGAGAGGCCGCCGGCCTGACCCTGGATCAGATGAACGAGGTGCTGCCGTTCAGCTCGGCCCAGTCGTTTGAACTCGGCAAGATTATCGACCGCTGGGGCCGGCGCGTGTTCGATCCCGGCTTCTCCGTGGCCAACCGTACTAAGGACATGCGGCTTGCGGTGGAGATGGCCGAGGAGCTGAACTTTGCGCTGGCTCTTGGCGCGGTGGGGTTCCAATTCTGGGCAGGCCATGCCGCCCGCCATCCGTCCTTGGACGAGAGCAGCATCGCCCAGCACTGGGGATAGAGACCGTGCACCGCGAACGACGGCCGGGTCCGTGTCCGGAAGGCTCCGTGGGGCGGCCATGTCGGAGCAGGGTCCGTAACAGTAGCGCCGAGCCGTCCGCGTCCCGGCGTGGCGATACAATGCGAAGCAGTTGACAGGTGAACGGTCTGCCGCGGGGGGCGCGCCATGGCGAACGAGGCGATCCGGAACGAGATCTTCAAGATGGCGGATACGGCCGGCGTGCGGCAGGTGGGCCTCCAGTTCACGGATGT
>JBMFXK010000003.1:22214-24214 GCA_049964315.1 Clostridia bacterium
CCTCCCGGATGCCCTGGACGGCAACGTCCTGTTCGACGGCTCTTCGATTCAGGGGTTTGCCCGTGTGGAAGAGGCGGACATGTTTCTGAGTCCGGATCCGGGCACGTTCGCGGTGCTGCCCTGGACGTCCGGCGGGCCGCCTACCGCGCGCCTCATCTGTGACATCCTTCGTCCCGACGGCACCGCCTATCCGGGGTGTCCCCGCACCGCTTTGAAGCACGTTCTCAGGGCCGCGGCGGCCCGCGGTTATTCTGTGCGGGTGGCGCCGGAGGTGGAATTCTTCCTGTTTGACCGCGATGAGCGCGGCCGCGCCACCACCCACACCGAAGATCAGGCGGGTTATTTTGACCTGGCTCCGGTGGACCGGGGGGAGCAGGTTCGCCACCAGATGGTGGCGGTGCTGGAGCAGATGGGGATCCGGGTGTCCGCCAGCCACCACGAGGTGGCGCCGGGGCAGCACGAGATTGATCTGGCTCCACAGGACGCCCTTATGGCGGCGGATCAGGTCGTCACCTTGAGAACGGTCGTGCGTGAGCTGGCCCGGCAGGCGGGTGTCCACGCGACCTTTATGCCCAAGCCGGTCGCCGGCATCAACGGCTCGGGCCTTCACCTGCACTGCCATCTGGAGTCAGAGGGCGACAATGCGTTCCACGCCCCGGACAAGCCGGACGGCCTATCAGAGGCGGGGCGCGCGTTTCTGGCCGGCCTCATCCAGCATGCGTCAGGGTTCTCACTGGTGACGAACCCGCTGGTCAATTCATACAAGCGGCTGGTGCCGGGCTACGAAGCCCCCATCTACATCGCGTGGTCGCGTGGATCACGCAGCCCCATGATCCGCCTTGCCACCGACCGCGGCGAGAACCAGCGCCTCGAAGTGCGGTCCCCCGACGCTGCCTGCAATCCGTATCTCGCCCTGGCCGCCATCATCGCCGCAGGCCTGGACGGCATCGGGTCCCGGATGGAGCCGCCGCCGCCAGCGGCCCGCAACCTTCACCGCATGCGGGACGCGGAGCGGGCCGAACTCGGAGTGCAGCGTCTGCCGGCGAGTCTCGACCAGGCCATTGCCGCCTTCCGTGAGGATCGCGTGGTCCAGGACGCGCTGGGAGTCGAGCTGGCGCAGAGTCTGGTGGAGGCGAAGCGGATCGAGTGGGATGTATACCGAACCGCCGTCCACCCCTGGGAGATTGACCAGTATCTCACCGTGTATTGAGGGGAATGGGAATGCGGCATCTCTCCCGGGCAGGGTTTGAGGAAGCGCGGTCGTTCATTGCGGCCCATGCGCGGCCGCTTGAGCAGGCGCTCTTTGCTTTCTGGTTTGAAGGTGGCGAGGCGGCGGCGGTCGTGCGCGCGCTGCAGCCTTACCAGAACGAAGACGGCGGGTTCGGCCATGGCCTCGAACCTGACTTTCTCCTGGCCGACTCCTCGCCGCTGGCGACCACCGTGGCCCTCCAGTATCTCGGATTTCTGGGAAGGCCCCCGGAGGACGGAATGGTCCGGGCGGCCATGGAATACCTCCTGGGAGCGCTCGATCCCCACCAGCTGCGGTGGCCGGCGGTGCCGGCTGCGGTCAACGCAGCGCCGCACGCTCCCTGGTGGCACGTCGATCCCGAGACGGGCCGCTGCAGCGTGGAGGGAACCTGGGCCAATCCGAGCGCCGAGATCGTGAGTTATCTCTGGCGCTATGCCCGATGGGTGCCGACGCCGTTTCGCGACCGCCTGACCGACAAGGCGCTGGCCGAACTGAGGGGTGCCCCGTTTCCGATCGACCTTCATGACTTCCTCTGCTGGGCCAGGCTCGGAGCCGTTCTGCCCGGTGCGCCCGGTGAGGAGGTGGTGGCTCGGCTGGGAGAGTCCGTCCTGCAGACTGTGGATCCGAACGCCTCCTCCTGGGCATCTTACGGGGCGGAGCCGCTGGCCCTGGCACCGGGTCCGGATGCCCTCTTCGCCGGGGAGCTGGCGGACCTGATCGCGGAAAACCTGGATTATCGGATTGCCAGCCG
>JBMFXK010000004.1:0-23915 GCA_049964315.1 Clostridia bacterium
ACTTCGCCCCCCCGAAAAGGGCCCCCTGGAAAATTTTATGTGCGGACAGTCAGGTGAATCGCCACGGTGTCGAAATGATACGGGCGCGGTCCGATAACTCCCATGTTGCCTCCCTGTATACCCGCACGCTCTCACGAGCAGAAAAAGACCGCCGGATGTCGCGGCGACCTGTTTCGTCGCGGCTTCTCATCACACAGCCTGGTGGCTGCCGGTCTTGGCACCGTGACCGTGGTCCGGTTGCCGGGCTTCATAGGGCCGTTCCCTCAGCCACTCTTTATAAGAGACGCGCTATTGAATTGGCGGCATGCTATCAAATCGCGGTCCGATGCGCAATAAGGCTTTCTCACGGCACGAGCGCGCCTCTGGCCCTGCCTGCATGGAGATTCCCGCCAGGATCGCGCTGGGCGGAAGCGAAGCACGTCAGCGTCGCGCGGCCGCACGGTGGGCCCCTCGCCCGGGCGTGGGCCGCATCCGGCCCCTGATCGGAAACTCTCCTGGGAGAACGACAGGTTTCAAGCCGTGCGCGTGTTCTCGCATCCCTTCGAGGGTTACCGCTGCCGTCGCGGATGCGGTGCGGGAGACGCCGTGGGTCCCGTGGGTCCGCTCCCCCATTGCCCCACCTATGGACCCTGAACCGGCTCTAGTGCACGGCCCGATCGGATCCCGATTGTCTCATCGTCCGGCTCGGAGAGAGGCGTGGCGATGTCTACGGCGGGTGTGTGACATGGGTCACAGTGAAAGACGAACGAACGGCGGGACTGCCAGTCCACCGGCTGGAAGGCGCGCCATGGGAATGTGCACCAAACCTGCGGATGACGTGGGATCGAAAGTCACGCCCCTGGGGGCGCCGGCGGTGCCGGTCGTCCCCCTGAGCGAAGACGACATGATGGCGGTCAGGCGGAGGTCAACCCACGAGGCGCTGCCTGAGCTCACCGAGTTCCCGCTCCGGCAGTGGGACTAATACAATCGGCGTGAAGGGCGCGGCTGATCCGAGGATGGGGCCATCGGTCTCCGGGTCGAGAAATCGCCTGTAGCCCTGGTGCGATTTGGCCGCCACCGCGGCGTGGCCTGGATCGAGAACTTGTACGTGGCGCCCTGCATCGCGGCAAGGGGTATGTGCGCGGCCTCATGAACAAGGTCCTGAGCCATGTCCGCCCCGACGACCGTACGGTGTTCCTGACCGCGGATCTCCACGACGGGCCGCGCACCTCGTACTGGCGCACCGGCGTTGTGGAACGGGGGCGTCTCTGGCGGTTCCGACCCCGGTCGTGACCCGTTCCATGCAGTCCCCCACCCGCTCACGACCCGAAGGCGGCTTTGGTGATGGCGCGTGAAGCCAGCTGTCGAGCGCTTCGTGCGGTCGCAATGTCCGGGAGCCGCTCCCCTGGCACGGCTCCCCCTGAGTCAGGTGCCACCGCGCCGCATGGCTCTTTGGTTGGCATGAGAGACGAACGAGGTCGTCTCGGGATGAGCGGAGGGATCCCTCAGGGGACGCATCGGCCTTTGGCTGGAGACGGTGTACACTCGGCGGCAGGACCAGAGCCCAGTCCTGTTCGGGCCCGCCGGCGCCCGGCGGTCTCGACCCAGGACCGAAGGCGATCGATGCGGATTTGCAGCTGCTGGTGGGAGGAGGTTACGTGAGCGCTCTGCCTGGATCGCCGCTAATGGAACCGGCGCTGTCGCTTTTAGGGCTGGACGCCCGGGAGGTCACGGCCACCACCGGCGGATCATCTCTTCCGGTGTTCCGGATCACGGATATACACGCACGGACGTACGCGCTCCGGATTGCGCCGCCCGCGGCCGCGGTGGTCCTGGACCGCGAAAGCCGGTGCCTTACAGCGGCGGCGGCGGCGGGCGTCCCATGCCCTAAAATCGTGCGGCGCGCCGACGCGCCAGCGGTGTCGGTGCTCCTCACCAGCTGGGAGCCTGGAGCACCTCTCCTATCGGTGTTCCAGGACAATCCGAACGGGGCCGCCGCCCTGGCTCGCGCCGCCGGGCGACTGCAGGCTGAGCTTCATGCAGGCGGTGCCTCAGCGGCGCTGGCCGAGCTTGACCAAGGGTGGGCCTATCCGCAGTCGTCCGAAGAAGCTTCGGCACTGCAGGCGTGTCCCGACGACGGTCCGCGAACGCTCGTTCATCTCGATTTTCACCCCCTGAATCTTCTTGCGGAAGGGGGTCGGTTAACGGCCATCCTCGACTGGGTAAACGCGGGAGCGGGAGACGCGCGGCGCGACGTGGCCCGGACCATCGCCATCATGGCGCTGGATGCCGGTCCCATGGATTCCCCGCTGCGTGGGGTCGTGATGGGGCTGCTGGACGAATGGGTGCAGGGGTACGAAGAGAGGGCGGGTCCCCTTCACGCCCTGCGTCCGTACCTGGTCTGGGCGGGACTTGCCACCATCCGGGACCTCGCCGTCAAACGGTCCTTGCATCAGCTCGCCTGGATGCGCGCCACGGTCTCGGGCTGGGCGGACGATGGCCAGCCGATTCCGGCTCCGGACCGCTGACCAGATCTCGGCCGGAGTGCATCCGGCAATCTCTCCGGCTCTCTGCACCGGTCGTCAGGATTCCCCGTGGCCATTGGACTGCCGAGTGGTTTAGCAACCCGCCCGGTGGTAATATCGGGGCGCCATGAAAGACTACCTGCGCACCGGGCGCCTGTCGCTGCAGCCATTTCAAGCCGAAGACGCCGAGGTGCTGGCGGCGTTTGAACAAGACAGCGAGTTTCTGCGGCTGTACGACGCGGACGTGGCGAAGCCGCACACGGCTGACGAGATTCGCGAGAGTTATGCCGGCCGCAAACCTCCGGGGGACTTCGTATTCACCGTACACGGGGCAGACGATGCCGTCATCGGCATCGCGTGCCTGGACGGGATCTTGCCCTTTCAGGGCGTGGGCGGCATGTCCATCGGCCTCGGCCGACCGTTCTGGGGCCAGGGTTATGGGCGGGAGATCCTCACCCTGCTTCTCCGCTTCAGCTTCAACGAACTGAACCTCCGGCGCGTCACCATCACCGTGTTTGACTACAACACCCGCGCCATCCGTCTTTACGAACGGGCAGGATTCGTTCGAGAGGGCGCCTTCCGGGCCTTCCTCGTCCGCGACGGGGAGCCTCACGATATGCTGCTGTACGGCATGCTGCGGGCGGAGTTCCGGGACGGGTAGTCCGGAACCCTAGCCGAGACCGTGTCCCAATAGGAGGCCGATGCCCGCCCCCACGGCCGATGAGGCGCCGGCCAGGAGCATGAACTGCAGTCCGGACCGCCACATCCGGGTATGGGTGAGCCGTCCCTTGACAGCGCCCAGTGTGAACGCGGCCAGGAGAGAGAGGATCCAGGCCGCGTTCCGCGCGCTGACTTCCGTGATGGGAAGCAGGAAGGGAAGCACGGGCGGAATCGACCCCATCACCACCCCGACTGCCATCGTGAGCCCGTTCTGAACCGGATGTTCGGTCCGGTTCTCATGCAGGCCGAGACGCTCTCGCACCAGAAAGCGCAGCCAGCGGCGGCGATCGTCCGTAATGCGGACCGCAACGGCGCGGCGGATGTGTTCACCCACGCCCATCTCGTCCAGGATCTGATCCACGGCGGCGCGCTCCCGGGCCGGATCGTGGCGGATGCGAAGCTTCTGTTCGTGCACCTGGCGGCGCGCGAAGTCGTTCTGTGAGGTGGAGGCGAGATACGAGCCGATGGCCATCGACACCGTTGCGGCGCCAACCGCGGAGAGCGCCGCGATGAGGATGGACGGGCGCGGCTGGCCTGACAGCACCTCGCCGGACACCAGCCCGACGGTCGCCACCAGGCCGTCGTTAATGCCGAACACCGCCTCCCTGAGCAGGCTCGCGTTCGGCGCCGGCGCCCGGCGCCGCACCGAGGGCATCTGCGTGGGGAGGTCCTTCGTCGTCGTGGACATGCCGTCACTCCCGGGGGTTCTTCGTCTCCAATGTCCCCGGAGCAAGAAGCATGCATGCGGCTCAGACCGTGATGGACAGCGCCTCCAAGATAGCGCGGGCCTGAACTTCCCCGTCTTTCACGCAGTCGGGAATGCCCACCCCGCGGTAGGCGGCTCCGGCCAGACGCAGGCCCGGCCAGCTGGACACGCACTTCTCCAGCGCCGAGAGCCGCTCGAGATGGCCGACCGTGTACTGGGGCATGCCGGGGGCGTGACGAAAGACGCGCGCATAACGCGGCGGCCCGTTCAAGGTGCACAGCTGCCCCAGCTCGCTGACCGCCAGCGCCACCAGTTCGGCATCGGGCATGTCCAGGGCCCGATCATCGCCGCTCCGTCCGTAGAAGACACGTACGGGGACGACAGGACTCTCTCCGTACGGCCACTTCTGGCTGACGTAAGTGACGGCGGTCAACTGGAGATCCTCGCCCTTCGGCACCAGGGCTCCGGTCTTGTGTGCGGGAAGTACGACGGCGTCCCTCTCAAAAAGGAGACCTACCACAGCCAGACGGGCGTAGGGGATGGTGCGCAGGAGGGCGCCGGCGGCCGGTTCCAGTCCTTCCACGAGTCGGGCCGCTTCAGGAGCGGGGACGGCCACCACCACCGCGTCAGCTCGCTCCGGCCCCGACGGCGTGGAAAGCCGGTAGCCATCGTCCTGGGCCTCGATGGCGGTGACCGGCGTCTCGAGCCGGACGCTCGCGCCCAGCTCGCGGGCGAGGGCGCCCACGAGGGTCTGCAGGCCCCCTCGGGGCGTCATGAATATGGGAGGGCGCGGTCCCGGCGGCGGGGGCGGGATGGCCGCCCGGCCGGCCATGAGGCTCCGGTGCCGCGCTTCCCACTCCAGCACCTGTGGATAGGTGGCGCGGGCGGACAGCTGCCAGATGTCGCCTGCGTAAATCCCGGAGAGCAGCGGGGCCGCGATCCGGTCCACCATCTCCGTACCGAGGTGATATTTCAGCAGGTCGCCGAGGCTGACATCGGCCCCGGGCCAGTGAGGGCGCCGTTTGATGCGATCCCGCAGCAGATCCCGCTTGCCCTTCTCGCTCAAGAGACCGGAGGACAAAAGCGGCTTGGGGTCAGACGGCACACCGGCCAGGATCCCGGCCGGAATCGGATAGAGCTCTCCCCCATGAAAGATGTCGGCGCCGCGCGCCTCAGGATGCGTGGGCATCAGGGCGTCCCCCAGGCCGAGTTCGCGCGCCAGGCCCACTCCTGCCGGCTTCCGCACCAGCAGGGAGTCGGGCCCGCCCTCCAAGGGCACGCCCCCTGTCATATCGGTGACAATCACGCCCCCCGGCCGATCGGACGCTTCCAACACGGTGACCGACACCGCATCCCCGGCAAGCGTCCGCAGGAAGTGGGCAGCGGCGAGGCCGGTGATGCCGCCGCCTACTACCGCCACTCTAGGCATGGGAGCCTCCCACCCGGGTGTCAGCGGCCGGAACCGCCGCCGCGTGGTCGAGGACATCCGCCAGCACCTCGGCAAACGCTGGGTCGTCATTAAGAGACCGGGTGCGGGCAAACGGGATGCCCGCCTCACGGGCGACATTACGGGCCTCGATATCGAGATCGTAGAGAACCTCGAGGTGGTCGGACACAAACCCGCACGGACAGACCACCACCGCCGGCGCCCCCTCCTGAGCGAGGCCGCGAATCCGGTCCAGCACGTCGGGACCCAGCCATGGATCGGCGGTCCGGCCGGCGCTCTGCCACGCAAACCCGTAGTGCGGAAGGGACAGCGCCTGCGCCACGAGGTCTCCCGTCTCCCGCAGCTGATCCGCATAAGGATCGCCGGTGGACAAGATGCGCTCGGGAAGGCTGTGGGCCGTAAACAGCACCGTCGCCTCCGCCCCCCGAACGCCGAGGCTTGCGCGCGCTTCCTCCACCCGCTCGGCCAGAAGCCGGATCAGGGATGGTTCGGTGTGCCAGCTCAGGATGTATCGGCGCGGCAGGTCGCGGGCCAGCTCAGCCGACTCACCCGCACGGATGTAGGCCCCGACACTCATATCGGAGTAGTGGGGGGCCAGGATGAGACCCGTGAGCTCCGTCACCGCCGGGTTGTGGGACAGACCGGATACCACGTCCCCGATGTACGGCTCACAGTGGCGGAACCCGTAGCCCACTCGGGCATGGTCGGGTCCGTGGCGTCGCGCGACCACCGACTCCAGACGTTCCGCCAGGCTGGCGCTGATCTCGATGAGCGGCGAGTGCCCGCCAATCGCCTGGTACCGCTCGACCAGTTCCTGCTCCACCGCCGGGTTGGTGGGCCGATCGCCCCGGATGTGCGCGTAATAGCGCGGAATGTCGTCAACGTCCTTAGCCACCCCGTGGGCCATCAAAAAAATCCCGTTCGCCACGCTCGTTCCTCCCAGCGCCTGATGTTAACGCCCGGGCCGGCCTGCTTCGTGCACCAGCTGGACAAGCCTTCGGACCTGCTCGGGATCCGTCTGCGGCTGCACGCCATGCCCGAGATTGAAGATGTACCCGCGCGCCCCGGACATTCCGTCCAGCACCTGCCGCGCGCGCAGCTCCGTCACGCTCCACGGAGCCAGCAGCGCCACCGGATCCAGGTTTCCCTGCAGGGCCAGCTCCGGGCCGAGCGCCATGCGGGCGGCCGCCAGATCCTGCCGCCAGTCCAGGCCGAGAACCTCTGCGCCAGCTGCTTTCATGCTGGACGCCAGGTGCCCGGCTCCCACGCCGAAATAGATGCGCGGCACGTCGAGGTGGGTCAGGCTGTGCAGGATATGACGAACGTGGGGCAGGACCCGGGTCTCGTAGTCCACCCGGTCGAGAGCCCCCACCCAGGAGTCAAACAGCTGGATGGCACGGGCGCCCGCCCCCACCTGGGCGGCCAGATGGCGCACCACAATCTCACTCAGCACTCCCATAAGGCGGTCCCACGTAGACGGGTCGGCCCAGAGGAGGCGCTTGGTTTCCGCGTAGGTACGGCTGGGGCGGCCTTCTACCAGATAACTCGCCAGCGTGAAAGGGGCGCCGGCGAACCCAATGAGGGGGGTGCCATCAAGCGCGGCCACCGCCCGCTCGATGGCCTCCCCCACCTCCGGCTGGCGTTCAGTGGGCTCGTAAACGGAAAGGGCGGCCACGTCTGCGGCGGTGCGCACGGGCTGCTCCACCACCGGACCGACGCCCTCGACAATCTGGTAGCGCACGCCCGCCGGACCCAGGGGAATCATGATGTCGGAAAACAAGATGGCGGCGTCCAGGCCGAAGTCCGCCACCGGGCGCACGGTCACCTCGGCAGCGAGGCGAGGAGTCAGGGCAAGCTCGAGCATGCCGTGATGCTGCCTCAGGGCCCGGTATGAGGGCTGGTAGCGGCCGGCCTGCCGCATCAGCCAGATGGGGACGCGGTCGGTCGGCTCGCCACGGGCCGCGCGCAGGAAACGGTCGCTATTCGACATCGGCAGACACGTCAAGCCACTCGCGCAGCTCCTCATAACCGATGCGGCGGCCGACGTAGAATGGCCCGAACTCCGCGAAGCGCGCACTCGCCTCGTCAAAGCGCATCTCGTAGACCAGCTTCTTGAAGTCGAGCGCGTCGTCGGCGTACAGGGTGACACCCCATTCCCAGTCATCGAGCCCCTGGGACCCGGAGATAATCTGGGTGACCCGGTCGTGGTACTTGTGACCGATGGCGCCGTGTCCACGCATCATCTGCGCCCGCTCGCCGCGATCCATCATGTACCAGTTGTCCGCGCCGCTCCTGCGCTTCGACATGGGGTAGAAGCACACGTAGGCCGTTTTGGGGAGCGACGGGTACAGGCGGCTTTTCAGGTCGGGGTTAGTTTCCGGGTCAGGGTTGCCGTGCGCGACGTAGCGGGAGAGTTCCACGGCCGAGATGTACGAGTAGACCGCCGGGTGCGCCGTAAAGAACGGAGATTTCCAAAGCGCCGCCTTCAGCTCGATGAGATGGGCCAGGCTCGGGCGCAGATGCATGAAGAGGAGGTCAGCCTTATGCCCTGCGACCTGGTAGAGGCCGAAACTGGACTCGCGCCGCTCGTCGGCGGCCTGAAACGCCTCCATCTCCCGGTGGAGCTGGTCGAGCGCCGTCTCCCGCTCCCGGGCCGGACGCCTCTTCCAGGCGTCAAAATCCACGCGTCGGAAATCGTGCCAGATCCACCAGCCCTCGAGGGTTTCCGGAGCTTCGCTCATGCGCTTGCCTCTCTTCCGAAACACTTCCCGTCCCACAATAGCACTCACGATCCCGTGGTTTGACACCATCCGGGACGCTCGCTACGCTAAGCGGGATTTGTCCCACCCACTCCGGAGGCCCCATGATCGAGAACGTGATCCTGTACCAGACAACACCGCTGGCGCTCGAGCTGGGAGCGTCCATCGGGCCTGTTGTGGCACGGGTGGAGGGATTCGGTGCGCCCCGCCCTGATCGCGCCTGCCTGGTCGTGCACGCCCTCACGGGGGATGCGCATGTCGCTGCCCACGGCCCCAGTGATCGTCCCGGCTGGTGGGACGCCTTCATCGGCCCCGGCCGTGCCATTGACACCGACGAGTGGTGGGTCCTCGGCATCAATGTGATTGGCGGCGCCGCGGGGAGCACGGGCCCGTCCAGCCTGGCACCGGACGGACGCCCCTACGGTCGGCGCTTCCCTGTTGTCACGGTGCGGGACATGGTCACCGTGCAGGCGGCAGCGCTGGAGGCGCTGGGGGTGAGGCGGCCCGCGCTGGTGATCGGCGGCTCCGTCGGCGGCATGCAGGCATTGGAATGGGGAGCGTTGTTTCCCGACCGGGTGGGACTCGTGGCGGCGGTAGGAGCGACGGCCAGCCTGCCCGCATTGAGTGTCGGCCTCAATCAGTCCCAGCGGGCCGCGGTGGCTCTCGGGCTGCGGCACGGCGACCCTGAGGGCGGCATGAAGGTGGCGCGCATGATGGCCATGTTGAGCTACCGGTCCGCGCGCCATCTCGCCGACCGTTTCGGGCGCGAGTGGCAGCCGGGCGCCGACCCGTCGGCGCCGCCCGAGGCGGTTCGCTTCCAGGTGGAATCCTATCTGGATTACCAGGGCGACAAGCTTGCCCGGCGCTTCGAAGCCGAGACCTACCTGCGGATGAGCCGTGCGATGGACCTTTACGACCTGTTTGCCGGGCGGGACGGCGACGCCGGCATCCGCGCCCCTGTTCGCCTCGCCGGCATCACGCATGACTGGCTGTTCCCGCCTGAGGATGTGCGCTGGCTTCATGAGCGCCTCACGGAGGCGGGTGTGGACTGCCGGTATACCGAGATCCCCTCCGACGTGGGCCACGATGCTTTCCTGATCGATTCCCCGCCGATGCAGGCGTGGGTCCGAAGCGTCATGGCCGATGTGGCGGCGCACGCCCTTCGGACAGCCGGCCCGTGAACATCGGCCTGATTGGTGTCGGATCCGTGGGCTCGGCGCTCCTGCGGCAATTGCACCGTCGCCGCGCCGAGATTGCCGATTTAGCGGGAGAACCGCTGATCGCGCTGCGCGCGGCGGTGCGGGACCCGGACAAGCCCCGCGACTGCCCGGCTCCGGTGCTGGGATATACAGCCAACGCCGGTCAACTGGCCGAGGATGCGCGCATCGATGTCCTGGTGGAGGTGGCCGGGGGGGAAGCCTGGCACGCCACGCTCGCCTCGGTCCTGCGGTCGGGTCGGCCCGTCGTCACGGCCAACAAGGCACTTTTGGCCCGCCACGGCCCGGAACTGTTCGCACTGGCGCGGGACAGAGGCGTCCCACTCCGATTTGAGGCGGCGGTGGGCGGGGCGGTGCCGGTCATCCGCACCCTGCTGGAGGCGCGCCGGGGAGAGACCCTGCACTACGTGGGCGGCGTGCTGAACGGCACCGGAAACTTCCTGCTCGACCGGCTCGGGGAAGGCGTCGAATATCAGCAGGCGCTGAGAGAAGCCCAGGACCGTGGACTGGCCGAACCGGATCCAGCAGACGACGTGGAGGGCCTGGACGCGGCACGCAAGCTGTCCGTACTGGCCCAGCTCGCCTTCGGTGTGGCCATCGCACCGGAAACGTGGCCGCGGATTGGCATCTCCCATCTCACACCCGAGTGGCTGCGGGACATAGGTCCACACGCCCGCGTCAAGCTGCTGGCGGAGGCCTGGCGGACCGACGGGGGCATCACCGGTTACGTAGGGCCAACCGTCGTGCCGGCTGATGACATCCTGGCCCTTCCTGCAGGACCCGAAAATGCAATCGTCCTAGACGGGGAGCCCGGTGGAACAACGGGGCTCCTGGGTCTCGGTGCCGGCGGCGAGGCCACCGCGTCCCAGGTGGTGGCCGACCTGATTGCAGTCGCTCGCACCCGGGAGGCGGCACGCCTGTCGGTGCCCGATCCGGCCGTACCGGGAGAGCTCGTACCGCCAAAACTGACCGTGTTCTGGCCCGAGCAAGGCGCCGGGGCGGTGCGAGCCGTCCTGAGCCGGCTGCCTCGCGGCACCGCCGCAACGCCCTCCCAGGGAACCGTGGGACCGGTTGATGCGGGACTCTTGCTTCAGGCCCTGCCCGGGGTTGCTTCCCCACCGCTGTTTATCCGTCCCGAGCGCCGCGCCTGACAGCCAGTGCGAGTTGCCCGGCCTCAGTGCGGCGTGACGAACTGGACGCAAAGTCCGCCCGGGGCCATCACCATGTCCCCGTCGAGCTTGTAGCCGTGCTCCGACAGCCGTGCCTCTACATCCTTCAGACTTGAGGCACGAAGCGCCAGGGGGTCCGGCACCCGGGATGCGTGACGGTCGCCATGCCCGCCGTCTTCAGTTCCCACCGCGAAGACGGCCAGGGTCACCCCGCCAGGCAGGGCGTAGAGACCGCGGGTGGCGGTTCCCTTTCGCTCCAGTCCCAGCACCTCCGTCAGAAAGCCGTGCAGGGCCGTCGGATCCTCGACCCGGACAGCCACGTGATCCAAGGCTCCCAGTTCCATGCCGCTCCTCCCCCTTCCTGAACTCTTCACCCTTCCGGCGGCCGGCAGCCCGACAACCGGTCAGTCTTCTGCCAGTATAGAGGCTGCCCACTTGAACAGCGGCAGCCATTGGCGTACGGTAGACGTGATTTCGTTCGAACATGTGAGCGACAGGAGCGGCATGGACGCGGTCGTCTTCCACGTAGATGCGGATGCATTCTTCGCGGCGTGCCACCTCGCGGTGAACCCGGAACTGGCCGGCATCCCGCTGGTGGTGGGCGGGGATCCCGCCACGCGCCACGGCATCGTACTCACCGCGACGTACGAAGCGCGCGCGTTTGGTGTCAAGACGGCGATGCCGCTCGCGCAAGCCCTGCGGCTCTGCCCTCACCTCACGGTCCTCTCACCCGAGGGCAAGCTGTACGAGGCTTTCAGCCGCCGGCTGAGGCGTCTCTTTGACGACTTTACGCCCGTCGTCGAGCCGGCTTCCATTGACGAAGCCTGGCTCGATATGGGCGGCGGGGTGTTGCGGCGGTTTGGACATGATCCGGTGGCGGGGGCGCGCGAGCTGCAGCGCCGCGCGCAAGAGGAGATCGGCCTGTCGGTCAGCGTCGGCATCGCGCGCAACAAGATGTTGGCGAAGCAGGCCAGCGATCTCGAAAAGCCGCATGGCCTGACCACGCTGTGGCCGGACGAAGTGCCGTTCAAGCTGTGGCCCAAACCGGTGCAGGTGCTGTACGGGGTGGGACCGCGGCTCAACGACCGCTTCCAGCAGGACGGCATCGTCACCGTGGGCGACCTGGCCAGGGTGTCCGAGACGAGGCTTCGCCAGCTGTACGGCGCGTCCGGTCAGGTCCTCTCCCGCCGCGCCCGCGGGGTCGACGAGACGGCCGTCGCGGCGCCGGTGGCCGGCCAGGAGCAGTCGCTGAGCGTCGAGAGGACGCTCGCCCGGGACGTCGTGTCGACGGCTGACGCCGATCGGCACCTGAGGGCCCTGGCCCACGAACTGGCCGGCCGGCTCCGCAGTCATGACCAGGCCGGCAGCACAGTCGTGCTGAAGTACAAGACGGCCGCCTTCGTGCTCCACACGCGTCAGCGGACTCTGGCCCGGGTCACGCGTTCGGAGGAGGTGCTGTACGCCACCGCCCGCGATCTGTTTGCGACCCGGCCCCACGCAGATCCGGTGCGGCTGCTGGGCTTGGGTATCACCCAACTGGCCCCCGAGCAGGGGGACCTGTTCGACGATCCGAGAGAGCGGGCACTGGCCGACACGGTGGACTCCATCCGCTCCCGGTTCGGGTCCTCCGCGATCGGGCCGGCACGCGTCCCGCTGCGCCGCCCACAGGCGCCCTCAACTTTCCGCCGTGCGCCGGATCATCCTGACGAATAGGTGCATCCGGTATAATAGCGAACACGCATGATCTCATCGGTCCGTACGGTCCGTAATGATACTTAGGAGGGATCGCGTGCGCGTCATCGTCTACCACCAGCCTGGCTGAGGCGCCTGCGAGCAGGAGAGAGCGTGGCTTTCTCGAAACGGCGTGGCGTTTGAAGACCGGGATATCATGGAGGAGCGCGCCTATATGGACGAACTCCTCAAGCTGGGGGCCCGGAGCACCCCGACCACCATCATTGAGACGGAGGGCGGAGATCGCCATATCGTCATCGGATTTCATGAGGCCGAGCTCCGGAAGCTGTTGAGTATCTAGGGGATCTCGTTTGACATCTGTTGCGCTGTGCAGGCAGAAAGCCGGTGTGCTATGGCTGAACTTTCCTTTGACCTCCTGGCCGCCAGCCTCCGCCAGGACAGCCATGACCTGGAGGCGTTCCATGAGGTGCTCGCCGGTAAACTGACCGACGCGCTTCCCGCGGACGCCGTCCGGGTGCGCCGCGGCGGACTCCCGTTCGCCCAGCGGCGCCCGCTCGTCGAGCTCCAGGTCCAGCTGGGTGACGAAAGCTTCGTCGCGACCCACCAGGGCGGGCGGTTTTCCCACCGCATCGCCAAGGTGGTGCGAGGCATTGCGCTCAAAACGGACGAGGTGCCGTTTCAAGACTGGCTCCAGCAGCTGACGCACGCGCTGTGGTCGGAAGCCCAGGCCAGCGAAACCACCCGGGAAGCGCTGGAGCGGTTTCTGACCTGACTTCACGTCCCATGAAACGTCCGAGGAAACGTCCGAGGAAACGTCCGAGGAAACGAGGGATGCCGGATGCCGTTTTGGAACCGGAACCGACCCCCGTCGCGCAGCCCTAACACGCCGCGTCCCGACCCCGCCCGTCAGCAGGCCAGTATTGAGGCGCTGGAGGCGGGTAATCTCCCGTTGGAGGCCCAGGACCGGCTCCGGCGTCAGGCCGGACATGAGCTGGCCTGGACCAGCACGCTGACCACATCCGAATTCCTCCAGGCCCGCGCCCTCGGACTCACGCCTCTCGGCCAGGTCATGGGATCGTCCACCATGCACCCGGCCTTCAACGCCCAGTGGCTCTATGGGGTCTGGCAGAACGGGGACATCCGGCCGCTCACCCGTGCCCTCACGGACGCCCGTGACCACGCCCTGGAGAGGCTGCGGATGGAGGCGGATGCGCTTCACGCACATGGAGTGGTGGGCGTTATCTTGAAGGTGCACCGCCCGGAGTGGGGCTCGGGTCTGCTCGAATTCACCGCCATGGGGACGGCGGTGAGCCTGGGAGACGTCCCGATTCCCAACCAGATCTTCCTCGGCACGCTCTCCGCGCTGGACACCGCCAAGCTGGTGCATGCCGGTTACATACCGATGGACCTCGCATTCGCCACCACCGCCTACTACGTGATGACCACATGGGGAGCGGAATGGTCGGAGATGAGCTGGTCCAACCAGGAGATTCCCGACTTCTCCCGCGCCATCTACGAGGCGCGCGACTATGTGGTGGCGGGCATGCGCGAACAGGCCCGCCACGTCGGCGCCGATGGCGTCCTGGGCGCTGAGTGGACGATGGAAATCGAGGAGATCGAGGTGGACCGCCCGGCAGTCGGCAACTACGGCATGGGCGGCTACGGGATGGGCATGGGACAATCGTCGCATCGGGACCATATCATTCACCTCACGGTCACCGGCACTGCAGTCGGCAAGCTGTCCGCTGCCGGAGCGGCCCGCCCGCACGTGCTGCCGATCCTATCGCTCAAGGACGCCCCTGAAGGAGTGAAACAACTATGAGCACCGGGAATCTCGAAAACACAAAGGACCTCCCGCAGCATGCGGTTGAGCGGCTGAACCGGATGTCCGCGGCCGGGTCGCGGCTGTGGACCTCGGATCTCACGGTGAACGAGTTCCTGCTGGTGCGGGAGGCCGGGTTCGAGCCTCTCGGGCTCGTGGTCGGAAGCTCCATCTACCACATTGGCTACCAGCAGCAGATGTTCCGCCAGAACGAGGAGATGACGGTGCTGTCGGGCGCCATGTACCATGCCCGGGAACTGGCCATGACGCGGATGGAGGAAGAGGCGGACCAGCTTGGCGCCGACGGCGTCATCGGGGTGCGTCTCGATGTCAACCGCTATGAATGGGGTGCGGGCCTGGCGGAGTTCATGGCTGTCGGGACCGCAGTGCGTTCGCTGGGGGAAAGCCACCGGCCCGCCCACGGCAAGCCCTTCACCAGCGACCTGTCGGGACAGGACTTCTGGACGCTCCTGAAGACGGGCTACCGGCCTGTAGGGCTGGTCATGGGAAGCTGCGTCTATCACGTGGCCCATCAGACCCTCGCGCAGTCGCTGCGGACGGTCGGGCAGAACGTGGAGATGACGAACTTCACGCAGGCGCTCTATGATGCCCGGGAACTTGCGATGGAGCGCATGCAGTCTGAAGCTCAGGAACTTGGGGCTCACGGGATCGTGGCCGTCCAGATCCAGGAGCGGAACCATGGCTGGGGCAGCCACGTCATCGAGTTCTTTGCCGTAGGCACCGGCGTTGTGGAGGCTAAGCCGGACGAGACCGTGCCGGCCCCGACGCTCACGCTGGCCCTGAACGACAACTAACAGCGACGAAGGTGCTCCTCGTGGGCACCTTCTCTTATCGCTTTATGATTAAAGCCCTTGTTGATAGTCTAGTGTCTACCGAATCTCATGCAGGGGGTGTGGCTCATGGCGGCGGAGCTGAACGCCGTATTTGAGGCTCTGGGCGACCCGACGAGACGCCGGGTGCTGGAAATCCTCCGTGAGGCGCCTCGCCCCGCGAGTGAAATCGCCGAGCAGGCGGGGGTCTCCCGGGCAGCCATGAGCCATCACTTGCGGGTCCTCTCGACGGTCGGGCTGGTGCGGGATGATCGGGGGGTGCACGATGCGCGTCTGCGCATCTTCCGGCTGGATGCAGTCCGCATCGGCGAGGCCGAGCAATGGCTCCGGGAGCTCAGGACCCACTGGGAGACCCAGCTGGCAGCGTTCCAGCGCCGCGTGGCACCGCCAGAGGGGACCAGCGAATGATGAGCGACCGGGAGGGTCACGGTTCAGGTGGAGGTCGACGCGGTGCGTGGCGAAGCGTTCCGTGTGTTTACGGAAGAGATCGACCTGTGGCGGTGCGTGGATCCATCAGTTACTTTGATGCCTCGCGCGCGGTGACATGCGCATCGAAACCGGCGTGGGAGGGCGCCTGTTCGAGCTGTATGACCGTGAAGGCTCCCTGTCCGGGTGCTGGAGCGGATAATGGAATGGAACCCCGGCAGCCGGCCTGCATGGACCTGCCCCGACGGGACGAGCATTCAGGTCGAGTTTAGACCGCTTGAAAAGTCCTCCTGCGTGACCGTAACGGCGTCACCGCCCGAGGGAGCCGGTGCGGCGAGCGCTTACTGAACCCGAGTGATCCCGGCGTGGTTCGGTTCATAGGGTCAGCAGCGAGAGCAGCGCCCCGCTCTGCGACCAATATCGCCCGGTGGTCGGCCGTCATCCCCTACCCGGATCCCCGTTCCGCCGCCCACCCGCCTCCTGGACGACTGGGAGCATGAGGACCCCTGGATAGAGTTCCACATCGGCAAGGCGGTCCTGATCCTGGCCCGTGGCAAACGTGCGCCCGGAGGCTCCTCCATCCACCTCTGGGTGTATGCAGGTAACCTTGAGGCCACTTTCATCGCACCTACGAGAACGGTGCCCGGATCGTTCAGCCCATACGTGATTTCGGTTACAGGTCGTACCAAACCGAGGACTTGCCGGCCTCCCTGGGTCTGCGCGCAGGCCCGACCGACCATGTGATGGGCAACGGCGATCAGACGCCGGACCCGTCGCGCCCTCTCTACCCCTCTTCGATCCGCGCCTTCAGACGTGCCAGTTCCCGACCGAGCTGTTCCATCTGGCCTTCCGCCATGCTGAGAAACCGGGGAAGGTCCCCGTCCGCTTCGTGGTCTGGATCCTGCATCAGGCGCTTGACCTCGGCGTAGATGTCAAGCGCGCGGTCCACCTCCGTGCGGAGGCTTTCCATGTGGCGTTCGAGTGCGGCCCGCTCTTCGCGCGGACGGCTCCGGGCCTGCAGCGGCGCCATGAGCCGGGTCATCACCGGGTCATCGGTCGACACGCGCACGTCAATCCGGTCACGGGCCGCCCCGCGGGTCGAATCGATCCACAGCAGCGGGTCGGGGATCGGCACGCCGCGGATAAACCCCTGCCACGGCATCATCGGCACCTCGATGCGACGATGCACGCCAAACGTCATGGCGAGCGGCGCCTCGGGGTCGAGGTGGCTCACGAACCGGGTGCGCTCAGGATGGGCCAGCAGGTAGCCAGCCATGAGATGTGCCGGCGGCGCACCCGCCGTGAGTCGTGCAAGCTGGGCTAAAGAGGCAAGAGTCTCGTCCACCAACATGTTCCTTCCTGGAACAGAATGCCGTCAAACCGGGTCCGGGTCGGGCCAATCGGCGTGGCGGAAGCGGTCCGGCCGAAAAGCGGTCAAGTCCATAGGCACCTCGGTGGACACCGCCCACCCTCTCGCCAGTTCCGCCGCAATCGGAGTATAGAGCCACTCAAGTCCGTGGAACCCCACCGCAATGAACAGATCTTCCAGATCCGGCCAGGGCCCCACAAACGGAAGACTGTCCGGGGTCCGCAGTGTGGGCCTCTGGCCCACGGCGAGGAGCTCTGACTGGGCGGCACCGCGCAAGACGCGCTCCGCGCGCTGGAACAGGCGCACGGCGTTGTCCACCCGCGGTGCGCTGCCCGCATGGACCCGTGCCGGCGCCAGCCACTCCACTGTGCCCGCCCGCGTGGGGCGTATGAAGATGCCGCTGGCCCTCACGGCATGGGGGACGTAGTCTGCCGGGTGCACCATGGCCCAGGTCTCGGGCACGCTCCTGAGCGGCAGCATCCGGCCGATGGCGTCCATCAGGCGGCTTACCACCAGGCCCTGAGTCAGAAAGGTGACTCCGCCCGGAACCACCTCCCCCATCACCCGTACGCCGCGGACGCGCGCGCCGCGCATTTCCAGGCCCAGGATGGAAGGGTGGTGGCGGATCTGCACACGGGCCCGCCGGCAGGCGTCGCGGAGCGCCGCCAGGCCCGCTTCAGCATCGAGGCGCAGAACATCGGGGAAGTAGAGACCGCTGCCGTAGAGCAGGTCGGGCTGGAAGGTTTCGAGTTCGGCGCCGTCCATGCGGCGGACACCCTCCCACCCCGCCGAGCGGGCCAGCCTCAGCAGGTCCATCGAGAGCGCGCGGTCATCTTCCAGGAGGAGGTATCCCGCCGGGTCCACGAGTGCGCGGGCGATTTCCGGCCAGTCATCGGCCCACGCCCTCCAGCGCAGCATGGCATCGCGACCTAGTCGAAACGCGGCGTCGGATAGTGGAGTGACGCCGACGGCGGTCAGCGGGATGGTTTCGTGAGGGGCTTCGGCGGGTGGAGCGCCGTTGTCCAGGACGGTGACACGAACACCTTCCCCCGCCAACGCGAGGGCCATGGCCAAGCCCACCGGACCGGCTCCCACCACGACTGCGTCAGTGAGCATGGACGTCGCCTCCTCACGCATTTCTCCCCTGATTATAGGAGAGTGGGGAGACGGATAGATTTGGGCATAGCGGGAATTCCTACTAGCAGGGAAGGAACGCTGGATCGAGAGGCGAAAGCTTCAAGGGCTGGGTGCCTAAAGGAGCGACGCGACCGGTGCAGTGGCTCGTCGATATTCATCTGGGAATTGCCATCGTCCTGCTGGCAGCGTCTTTGGCTCTTGCGGTGGATGCGTTGCGCTCCAGACGTCTTGGCTCGCTCCCTGACCGCTTCTGGAAAGGCGTCGGCCATCTGGAGCGGGGGATCGTGCTTCAGGCGGCCATCGGAGTGACCCTCTTCCTCACAACCCGGCATGCGGGACTCACCTGGACGCATTACCTCTACGGAGGGGTGGCGCTGGCGGTGATCCTGATCGAGCGGGGGCTGAGACCGGGTCGCGGACTGCGTGAAACGCTCACCGCTGATTACGGCCGCTTCAACGAGCCGGTGGTGCTGGCGATCCTGATGTTCTTCCTGTTCGGGATCTTCGGACGCGCGTTCACGACCGGGGTGTGGAACATCTGACAACATCTGACATGGAACCGGACTATACCACTGAAGGAATCGCATCCTGGCTCTCGAATGTTATAGCACGGCAGACCGGCGCCGTGCGCCGGCTCTTCTTACATCCATATACTGGAGCAACGGGAAGTGGACTGCCGGACGGGTCCTAGTCATGGCGAAGGGAGAGTGGGCCATGCGCACCCTAACTGACAACGAGATCAAGGCGTTGATTGTGCTGCTGGGTGATGACGACATCAAGACCGCCACCGTTGCCAGAAGAGCGTTGTTAGAAGCGCGCCAGCAGGCCCGCCCGTTCCTGGAAGCCTCCCGCGACGACACCGACCCGCATGTTCGCACACGCGTGTACGGAATCCTGGAGACGCTGCGCCTCGACGAACTGGGCGAGCGGTTTCATAATTTCGCGGCGCTGCCCTCCGCCTGGCTGGACCTCGAAGAAGGCGCGTACCTTATTGCGGAGTCCGCCTACCCCAACCTCAACCGGACCCATTACTCCGGCATTTTGAATCAAATGGCCGACGAACTCCGGTCGCGTCTCGACCCTATGCCGCGCGGCCGGGAACTGGTCGAGCGCCTGAACGACTACCTCTTTGGCGAACTCGGGTTTCGTGGCAACGAAGAGCATTACTACGACCCGGACAATTGCTACATCAACCGGGTTCTGGACCGGCGGCTGGGCCTGCCCATCTCCCTGGCCGGGGTATATCTGCTCGTGGCGCGCCGCCTGCGCATTCCGGTGGTCGGAATCGGCATGCCGGGGCACTTTCTGCTTCAGTTCAACGACACGCTTTTCATTGACGCCTTTCATGAGGGGCGTATCTTGAATCGCGCAGAGTGCGTGCAGTTCCTGATGAACAACGGCTTTGGCTACAATCCGGCCTACTTAAGCCCCACGCCCACCCGCTTCATGCTGGTGCGGATGCTGACGGGGCTCATCCAGGTATACAGCCACGCGGACCGGGAGCGGGCGGACTCGCTGACGGGATTTCGGGACGCGCTCTTTCGAAACTACGCCCGAGTCTAACGTTGAAGCGCCGTACGCGGCGCGCGGCGGCTGTCTGGGTCTGTCCAAAAACCTCGACGAGTGCACCAAGTCTGGCACGCAGTGACGTGGTGGCCGCTTGCTGGTGCTGTTGCACGTGAGGCGGCCGACGTGGGGCGCAAGCCGCCGGGATTGATGGGTGGTGACCCGCCAGGATTGGCGGTGGTTAACCACCAATCCTGTGCATGGTCCGCTCCGGTTTTACGAAGCCGGGTTGATTGATGAGGTGGCCGGCCCATTTGGACCACACCGATTCCCGGATGCGAAGGCCGAGCGCCGCATTGTCCGCCCCGCCCCGGATCAGGTCTCTGAGGTCGGTTTCATCGGTAGCGAAGAGGCAGTTGCGAATCTTGCCCTCGGCCGTGATGCGAACCCGGTCACACCACTCGCAGAACGGCTCCGACACCGAGGCAATGATGCCAAACTCCCCTTTGCCGTCGACGAACCGGAAGGTTCGCGCGGGAGCGGCCTTGTCCTCGGTTACTTCCTCCACAGGCGCGATGCTGCGAGCTGCCTCCACAATTTCCGCGAGCGTGTAGACGAGCTTCTTCTCCCAGATGTTGTCAGCATCGAGCGGCATGAATTCGATGAACCGGACCACAACGGGATGCTCCCGGCTCCACACCAGGAAGTCGCGCACCTCCTGGTCATTGACCCCGCGCATCACGACCGTGTTGATCTTGACGGGCTGCAAGTCGGACTTGATCGCCGCGTCGATCCCCTTCAGCACGTGGTCGAGGTAGTCGCGGCGGGCCAGCTGCAAGAAGCGGTCCCGACGCATCGTGTCAAGACTGATGTTGACTCCGTCGAGTCCTGCTTCCTTCAATTGGGCGGCGCGATGCGGGAGCATGAATCCGTTGGTGGTCATCGCCACCGAGCGGATTCCGGGAATTTGCTTGATCCGGCGCGTGACGTCCACCACTTCGGGCCGCATGAGCGGCTCACCGCCGGTGAGACGGATCTTTTCGACGCCGAGGCGAGCGAACGCCGTGACCGCCCGGATAATCTCATCCGAGGTCAAGAGCTCCTCGCGCGGCAGAAACTCGGTATCTTCGGGCATGCAGTAGACGCAACGGAAGTTGCACCGGTCGGTCAGCGACACCCGCAACTTCTTGACGGCCCGCCCGTACTGATCCACCAGGGGGCCCGTTGTCGGCATCGTCGAAACCATAGACATAACGTCGCCCCCCTGACAATGATGTGAGACCCATTATAGCGGTATCGCGATTACGTCAAGTCAGGTGAAACCACGTTCGGCAGCCGAATGGCCCCGAGCGGTCCGACGACGCCGTGCCGGAATACGCATACGGCTCGCCCGCGCACCGCAATGGCCATCCGGCGCATCGAGCTACTGCCCTCGAAACCTGTCCCGGCAGTGCAGCGTTCTAGTAACGGACCCCCTTTCACGTTCCGGGCCGGGAGGGAGCTGTCGCGTATATGGAGGATTTCCACCAGACCGCCGGCGAGTACGACGTCTACGCCGAACAGTACAGTGCGATCGTTGAAACCCGCGAGGCGGGCGGCGTGAACAGCGACCCTTTCGGCATCCTGCCGGCCATGCTCGGCCTATTGGGGCAGCTGGCGGGTCTACGGGCGCTCGACGCCGGATGCGGCGAAGGCTACCTGGCACGAGTGCTGGCGGCTGAGGGGGCACGCGTCACCGGCATTGACATCTCCCCGCGCCTCATCTGGAAGGCCCGAGAAAAAGATCCGGAGGGCACCATCGACTTCAGGGTCGCCGATCTGACGAAGCCGCTTTTGGAGGAAGAAGGGGCATTCGACGTGGTCGCCAGCTACCTGGTGCTGAACGACGTACGCGATTACCGCTCGTTCATCACGACGCTGAGTCAGGCGTTGAAACGGGGCGGACGCATGGCCGTTGCCCTCAACAACCCCTATGGGGCCGTGGTGCACCACCACATCGCAGACTACTTTGCGACCGGCGCGCGAAGCCCGTATCGCGGCTTGTGGGCCCTCGGCGTCAAAACATATCATCACCACCGCACCCTGGAGAACTATCTAGACGCCTTCCTCGAGGCAGGCCTGCACCTTACCAAACTGCGGGACCTGGATGCGCAGAGCGAACTCAGGGGGCGCCAAACGGGGCTCTCCGAAGACGGGCGCTTTCCCCGCTTCATGGTCCTGGGATTTATGCGGCCGTAGGCCCTCTAGCTCTGCCCGAGGAGGCGCGACCATGCGGCAGGGTCGAAGCCGACGCCGACGCCGCGTTCGGTGACGAGAATCGGGCGGCGCAGAAGACGCGGCTCCTCAACCATGGCCTCAAGCCATTGCTCGTCGGTGCGCGTCCTGTCCACCCGCTTCTTGTAGGCGGGACTTCTGGTGGACAGCACCTGCGCGAGCCCGCCAGCCCTCTCCACGATGGCGTCAATCTCTACCCGGCTGAGGGGTCGCTTGATCAGATCCCGCTCCTCCGGTACCACGCCCGCTTGCGAAAGCCACGCCTTCGCCTTCTGGCAGGTGCTTCAGAGCGCATAACCGTAGTATTGAATCGCCATTCACCCGACTCCTCTCCGGTCGCTGGCCTGGCAGGCCAGGCACACCCCGTAAAGCTTCAACTCCTGGTCCAGCACCATAAAGCCGGTGGCATCGCGGACATGCCCGGCCAGATCTCCGAGCCAATCCAGCGAGAGGTCGGTGAGATCGCCGCAGCGGACGCAGATGAGGTGGTGAAGCGGATCCAGGCTCTCTACGTTCAGGCGGTATCGCGTGCGGCCGTCTTCCCGGATATACTGGCTGACCACTCCCACGCGGACCAGCACTTCAAGCGTCCGGTACACCGTGGCCAGTCCCACCGGCTCCTGCTCCTCGGCCGTCAGGCGACGGATGTCGTCGGCCGACAGCTCCTCCGCGAGATGACGCGACAGTATGCGGAGCACAGCCTGGCGCTGCGGGGTGACGCGACACCTGGCTTCTTCCAGCCGCTCATACACCTGGGCCAGTTGCATGCCGTCCCCCCGGCTGATTCGTATGTGGTTGAGCATAAGGCGCCCCCACCTGTCCTGCAACTTGGTGCACCGGACCTTCGTTAAAGTTGCGGGGGTGCAGGCCCCCGGTTATCGTAAGATAAGATTTTTTTCGACAGCATCCTGAATCCCGAAGGGAGGGAAGCGAGCCCGGCATCCGGGCCCGCTGTCCATGACCGCCAAGCACCGAATCATGGCACTTTCGCTTGTGACCGGCCTGTTTGTCGCCGGATGCGGCGCTCATACCGCCTCGCAGTTCAGCGTTCCGAGCTCTTCCCCTGCGGGCCACTCCAAGGCATCGTCTACCCCGCCAGGAGCGGTTGATCCCCTCACGGGCATGACGAGCCCCGCGCACGGCCCCCTTATCGCCGTGATGGTGGAGAACTCGCAGTACGCTCGCCCGCAGTACGGTCTGCGGTCGGCGGACGTGGTATATGAAGCCTACACGGAGAACTTTTACTACAGCCGGTTCATGCTGCTGTTCTGGGGCAGCTTCCCAAAGGTCTTGGGCCCCGTCCGCTCGGCTCGCCCTTACTTTGTCTACTGGGTCAACTCCTGGAAGGCCGCTTACTTTCACGCAGGGGCGTCGACGCCGGCGTACGCAGATATTGCGGCCGACGGCATCCACAACGTGGACGCCGACTATGGTGAATTCGAGAACCTTTTCTACCGCACGTCAGCACCGGCGCCGCACAACCTCTTTGCCGATGCCGCCACCCTCGCCAACTACGCCCGGCAGACCTGGGGCAGCCCAGCGGTCACGCCCCAGTGGTCGTTCGCCAAGCAGGGGCGGGGAACGCCGCAGTACGCCAGTATCACCATGCAGTGGAACACCCAGAACACCATCGAGCAGTGGCGGTGGGATCAAGGCCAGCAAGGCTGGACTCGCTGGGTTGACTGCCCGGAATGCGGGGGCGGCTACACCCAGGTCATGGGCATGAATTCCAGTCTCCCGGTGGTGGCGTCAAACGTGGTCATCCAGTACACCACCGAATCGCTGGACATGGCCGACCCGAATGCCGGGGACCGGTGGATTAACGTGAACACCCAGGGAACCGGGGAGGCGCTTCTCTTCCTCGGCCACAAGTACTACCGCGGCACCTGGCAGAATGCTGGTAACGGGGAGCCGACGAAGTTCTTTCTGCCCAACGGACAACCGGCCAAGTTTGATCCAGGCCAGACCTGGATTGAGGTGGTGCCAACCAGCACGGCCCCATCAAACTTCAAGCTGACCCTGGGCTCGTGAGGCTGCTAGGTCTGGGTGGGGTTTCCGACGCCAGAGCCGCTCCCGGCGCCGGAAGCCGAATGCAGCGGATTCTTCTTCTCGCTCACCTTGAGCAGCGGAAGGTTCCGGTAGGGCGTCCACCCTTGCCGGGGGATGGCCAGCCAGCGATGCAGCATCTGGCCCTTTACGTGGACGATGTAGTCGATGTGCCCGGCCCGGACCTCACCGACCCCGACCGTGTCGGGGGGAAACAGGATCCGGTCCTGCAGGCCGGTCTTCACATTGATAAGCCATATCGCCTGCGCC
>JBMFXK010000005.1:0-22800 GCA_049964315.1 Clostridia bacterium
ACAGCTAGATAAATCGAGGCTTGCCATCGAAGAGGGCACGCGCCATGGCGAGATTGAGCCCCCCATCGGCACGAACGGTCACCCCGGTGACGTAGCTCGACTTCTTGGACGCCAACCAACTCACGACCTCGGCAATCTCCTCGACAGAGCCGGCCCTTCCCCATGGGATAGCGCCGGCTGCCTGCCGCGAGATGTCGGGATGCAGGCGAGCCAGCACTTCGGGCGTTTCGATCCGTCCGGGTGCGACGCAGTTGACGCGGATCTGATGCGGGGCCAGCTCGTACGCCAGGCTCTCGGTCAATCGGGCCAGGGCCATCTTCATCGCACCATATATGTTGTCGCGGTCGGTCACGCGCTCTTGATGCACGGACGTGATTTGGATGATGCTGCCTGAAGACTGGTGGTCGATCATCCACCGCGCAGCCGCCTGCGACACCCACAGCGGCGCCAGGAAATTAAGCCGGTAGCACGCGTCCACCATGTCCGGACTCAGGTCGATAAACTGGCTCTCATAGGTGACGCCGGCGTTGTTGACGACGACGTCAATGCGGCCGAGCTCACGGATGGTGGTCGCAACCACCTGTCCGGGAACGCCGGATCCGGTGAGATCGCCGGGCACGGCTACCGCGTTTTGGCCCCGAGCCTTCGTGTCGGCAACGATTTGTTGCGCCTGCCCCTCACCGTGAAAGAAGTGTACGCCGAGGTCAAAGCCATCTTCCGCCAGGTGTTGGGCAATAGCACGGCCAATCCCTTGCCCGGCACAGGTGACCAGTGCCACGGCGCCCTTCGAGTTGTTCATCGGCAACAGCGGCCTCCCATCTGCCATCTGGTGGCTGCGGTGTCGGGTTCAGCGCCATCCGGGACCGGGAAGCCCGACATGCCGGCATCATTCGTGGGTGAGCGGCCATCGGGGTCGCATCCGCCCCGCTGTCCGTCCCGGCGTAAATCATCGAGGCGTGAGGATTCCCCCCAGGACACCACCAGATCCTGCCTGGGTGTGAGATTAATGGTGACGGCGAAGGTCAGCCGGGCAGGGTGCGCCTTAGCGTCTGCCATACCCTCGCCCATCCCGGCGCCCACGGTCACCGTACGGACGTCGACGATCTCCGGACAGCCGAAGGAGCGGATCACGAGCGTACCTTCAAGACTTTGGTCGGGCTGCCACCGCCGGAGTAAAAGGCGGGTTGTGCCGCTGCGGGCAGGTCCAGACTCTGAAGGCAGTGCGGGGCGACCGTTCAGGGGTCAGGTTCGGCTACGGCCGAAGAACGGCCGCCCGGGACGGCGTGGTTATCCTTTGCGGCAACGCGGATCGCATGCGGCTCCGGCCATACATACTGTCGAGCCTCGGAGCTCCGCCGCCTCCGATCTTGTAGAAACTTCAGGCTGGGGTCGTTGGGGGTTCCGACCGCCATAGTGGGGGCTCCCCCGGCCGTAAGGCGAGATGAGCGACCAACAGTCCCGCACCCTCTATGGGAGTGGACGGCGAAGTAGAGCCGCGTGACGAATAGCGCAACCAGAACGGTGGTCAGAACGAGCTGGCCATCCGGCAGGCCCAGGTGAGATGAGACGGTCCGGCATGTAAGGGAGTCAAGCGCTCAGAGGGTCCCCGGAGCTCGGGCCGACGGCGGCTGTCAATCAGGCGCGTGTCGCCATAGCGGGTAATCCCGAGGGGGAGGAAGTATCCCGTCACGGAGGACGATTTGGCGGTGAGTCCCTGACGGGGGTGGTCCCACATGGGGGCCTGTCGCTTCATGCCGGTGACAGCGGGCGCCCCAGGCACGTTGGTGCGAGCCACGTGACAGCTTTGGCCGCCGTACAATCTTGTCTACGCCATCGCGCCTTTTAAGCGCTTCCACTCAGACTGGGGAGTCGGGTGACACGACTTCCCATGTTCCAAACAACTGGAGTCCGGCCGAGTAAGCGAGCCTGGCGGAGGCCTGGTTGTCGGTCTGGCACCGATATTGGGGCTCGAAGCCGTGACCACAGGCGAATCGGCTACTGGCCCGTACCAGCCTCCGGGCATGGCCGTGCCCGCGATAAGGTGGCAGAGTCAGGACCCCGAGATCCGCCACCAGCGGACTCTCCCAAGGGTACATGCTGGCGACGCTCACGAGACGGCCGTGGTCAAAGATGCCGAACGCCGCCCAGTGGTCCAACTCGACATACGCCGCATCCAGGTCTCCCGCCGACGCCGCAGCTTGGAACTCGGCGAATGCCACCGTGTCGTCTACGGTCAGGCGCCGCACTTCAGGATAGGTCTCTTGGCGTAACGCGGCCTTGTCCGCTTCGGGGAAGTAGAACAGATAGTCGGCTCCGTGCAGTCTGATACCCGCATCTTTCAAACCCTGGCGCAGTTTCGGCTGCGACACTGCCTGCTTCTGGAGCAGGCCAATCTTGTCTGCGATGGCGGGCGTCATAACGACTATGGCGTGGCCGTCGCGGGCCGTCAGCACCATGACCCGGCTGTCTTCGCGGAGCTGGGGATTGATGGTGACCATTAAGGCTTCATCACGGTACAGGACCTCTCCGAGGGCAAACCGGCTCCGCCACAAGTCCCAGACCGCGGACGAGAATACGGCCGCGCCCGCCTTGCCGTATGACTGCTCTCCCATGACAGCCCCCCTGCTTCTCTAGCCAATTTAGCAGGGGGCGGAAGTCGCTCCCGTGTGCAGCGAACCAAACTCGGTGCGCGACTGTCCATGGCGAGGTGCAGCGCGGCCCGGGACTCGCCGAGGATCCGCGGCCCACCGTCACCGGCGGGGCATACCGGATTGGGGCGATGGTATGGAGCACTCGCTGGGCCATGAAACTGACGAATGTCTGACCTGATGCGGCGGCCGGCCTCTTCCTTCTAACCGAGCCAGACGAACCTTTCTGGACTGCACTCAGCGCCGAGGTTAGGGACCCGTTTGGGGGGCCAAGCGCCCCGGCTGCAAGGGAGCGGTTCTAGCGTCGCACCAGGGTACGGGGTATCGGGTGACGAACTCCGGACCAGGCACGTGATCGTAAGCGCGGCTGCGTCCACAAGGCGCGTTTTCCAACAGGGCACGGCTCGTGTTGGCGAGCACGCGTCTCTCAGAGCCGCGCGCGACGAGCTCAGAGCGGGGCTCGACGCTCTCACGGCCGAGCATGGCGCTCTGAGCTGGGAAATGGCCGCGATCCGGTTCACGATCAGATGGCGGGTGCGCGATTGCTTGCTCGCGTCACCCCGTATCATTCGACCCCTGTGCGCACCCTTTTAAGGTACGCCGCCTTGGTCACGGGTAGTCGACTTGGCCCGGCGCCGGCCAACCACAGGCCGGGAATGGCCAGACCGCCGACTACGATGACGCCCCGGCCGACTGAGCACGGCTTCAACGGCCGTGCCTCCTCAGCCGCCGCATCATCGGGTGCTGCCTTCGGGTAGACGCGGCCACACATGGGTCGGCTTTGTATACGGATACGCCTGTCCTTATGTCCGGCACCGGGTGCGGAATCCGGTAGAACGAAGGGGGTCTTGGAAGTAATGGATGAGAGTGACGTGCACGGGGCCTTGAAGGACTACTGGGAGCGGTACGAAGGATTGGTGGGGACTGTCCCGCCCCGCGTTCAGGCGCGTTTCGCCCTCGCGGCCAGGATGGACCCGGAGGGCCTGCTCCTGGCGGAGCAGACCCGCGCCCACATGATGTTTCCCGACTGCTTCGACACCAAGACTGCGCAGCTCATCCTGTTTGCGGTGCTGCTCGGGCAGCTGGCCGACGGGGCTCGCATCCACGCCCTGGCCGCGCGGAGGGCGGGGGCCACCTGGCGCGAGCTCCTGGCCACGGTCGAATTGGTCTTCCTATTTCGCGGCATGGCCGCGTTCAACGTGGGGTCCGAGATCCTGGCCGGGATTGCCCGGGACCTCGGAGAACCATTCGAACCGTTCGACCCTCTCGCGCCGGACGGAAGTGGATCGGAAAAGCGCTCCCGTCCGTAAACGAGTCGCGGGCAATGGCGGGGCGAATGGCCGGAGCCTCCGCGAAGGGCTCCAAACCTCCTGGCGGTTGGCGTGCCTGAAGACCTGGGGTGGATTGGGCTGTGAGGTGGAAGGAGTGGGCCCGGGCGCGCGGAATCGCTTCCAAAGGCGCTTCCAAAGGAGCGATGGCGGGATAGAGGAGGGAGAGCGAGATGGGTCGAGTGGTGTTTGCCGGAGCGATGTCCCACGCCCCGGCCGCGACCGGGTGGCCGGAACGGGCTTCAGAGGAGGAGCGGTCCCGATTCTATACCGGAGCCGAGGCCCTGGGGCAAGAACTCCTGGCGGCTAAGCCCGACGTCCTCCTGGTGTTTGCCAACGATCATGTGCTCAACTACGACCTCGACAATATGCCCGATCTCGCCATCGGTATCGGCGATCGCCATGCGGGACCGGGAGACTGGTTTCAAGCCTGGCTCAAGGTGCCCCCGTGGACGCTGCCCGGTGACCCGGAAACCGCCCGGGCGGTTCATCGGGGACTCGCCCGTCGCGGCGTCCGCATGGCGGTGCAGCGCGACGATTTCATTTACGACGAGAACCTTACGGTGCCGTTTGCCCTGATGCACATTGCAGACAGCGAGATCCCCACCGTCCCGGTCCTGATGAATGTGAGTGTGCCGCCGGTAATGAGTTCGGAGCGGGTGTACGACATCGGCATGAAGCTTCGGGACACCATCGCCACGGAGCTTCACCCCGACCTGCGGGTCGCCCTGCTGGCCACCGGGGGGCTCTCCCACGAGCCGGGCGGACCGGGTTACCTCACCATCAATCGGGAGTTCGACGAGTGGGCGCTCCGGCTCCTGAGCACCGCGGACCACGCCACCTGCGTCAGGGAGCTCACGTTTGAGCGCATGGAGGCGGCCGGGACGGGCGGGACCGGTGAGATGCTGGCCTGGCTGCTGGTGATGGGGGCCGGGCCGGACCGGCCGTGTGAGGTCCTGGCCTATGAAGCGCCCCCGGCCTGGCGATGTGGCATGGGCGTCGTGCGTTGGCCCGTCGGGGCCTCGTCGGATGCCTGAGAGGGGAAAGATATGAGCCTCGAGCATTTCGATGCGCTGCTGGCGACCAATCAGCTCATCATGGACCTGAAGCGGAGCGGGGAGCTCCGGGACGCCTGGACCGCGGATCAGGAGGTAGTCCTGTCCCGTTACCCCCTGACCGGATCGGAGCTTGCCGCCATACGCGCCCGGAACTTCAAGGCGCTGTACGATCTGGGGGTGCACCAGTTCCTGCTCGCGCAGTTTGCCCGCCTGGTGTACGGCACGGCTGACGGCAGCAACTCCGGACGCGCCGTCGAGATCTTGATGGAGCAGTATGGCGTGGGGCCCTCATCCTGATTGGACCCAATCTCCGGCAGCCCAGCCTGCCGTTCCTCTGGCAAGGCAACCACCTGGGTCCCGCGGGTTGTGGAAGCCGGGTGCTCGATGCCCGGGCGGTTCGTCCCGGCGGCGAGCCGCTCACATCTCGAAGCGGGGCGGGTCGTAACCCGTGTAGTTCTCAGCCAGGGCGGTTGCCTGCGCTCGCGACGACGTTACGTACCGAAGCTGGGACAGCTGCAGCTGCGAGTCGAAGGGATCCTGCCCGGGGGCCACGTGCAGCATCGAGGTCATCCACCAGGAGAAGTGCGTCGCCCGCCATACCCGTCGCAGGCAAGTCTCGGAGTACGCATCCGCGAGTGACCAGTCGCCACCACGCAGCGCGGCGCCGAGGGCCATGGCCAGGATGACCACGTCGGAGAGGGCGAGGTTAAGCCCCTTGGCGCCGGTTGGGGGCACGATGTGGGCCGCGTCCCCGGCAAGGAAGAGCCTCCCATGCCGCATCGGCCCGGATACGAGGCTCCGCATCGGTGTGACCGACCTGTCTGTGATGGGCCCTTCGGCCACGCTCCACCCATCCACCCGAAACCGTTTTTGCAGCTCGGCCCAGATACGGTCATCCGGCCATCCTTCCAGCCGCTCGTCCGGTGCTACCTGCAGGTACAGGCGGCTGACGCGCGGTGATCGCATCGAGTACAAGGCAAAGCCGTCGGAGTGCCGCGCGTAGATCAGCTCATCGGTGGCCGGCGCGGCGTCGGCCAGAATCCCGAGCCAGGCATATGGATACGCCCGCTCATACACCCATGCGTCGGGCATCAGCGGTCGGCAGATCCCGTGGGACCCGTCACAGCCCGCGATGATGTCACACGACACGGAATGCTTGACACCCGAGGCGTCGGTGTACGAGAGGGTTGGACGGTCTGACCCGACGTCCGCTACCGCGACATCTGAGCAGGAGAATTCGAGAGCACCCCCTGCGGTGAGGCGGGAGACAATCAGGTCCTTGACGATCTCAGTCTGCGCGTAGATGGTCACCCAGCGGCCGTGGGTCAGCGAGCGGAAATCGAGGTGGTGGCGCTCACCGAGAAACTGCAGGTAGATGCCGCCGTGCTCCATACCCTCCGCGTTCAGGCGGCTGCCCAGGCCGACCGAGCGCAGGAGCTCCACCGTACCCGCCTCGAGCAGGCCTGCCCGCTGGCGCGCCTCGCAGTGCTCGCGCGAGCGGTTCTCCACTACCACGGACTCGATGCCATAGAGCGCCAATAGATGCGACAGCAGCAGTCCGGCCGGTCCCGCCCCGACGATCCCGACCTGAGTGCGCGACGTGACAGCCATTGTCAATCAGGCTCCCCCTTTCGCGCCCCGCCTTGCGAGCGGCCGATCGACAGCCCGCAAGGGATCTGCGGCTTTCGATGACCTGTTCTCGGCTGGCATGGGAAGACCTTCCCGGGTTGGCAACAGTCCAGGACCGGGGCGCTGGCGCCCCGGCACACCCCCGATAGAAGTTGGCGATGGCCCAGAAGGCCGCCTTAGGCTCCCAGTCCATATCGGGGTACGCATCCCCATGGCGCCCCTCCAGCGTTTTGACGATGGCCGGACTCGCGAGGTCAAGGTCGTCACGAGGGTCGCCGCCGGGTCGGTGGGGGAGGTTCTCCAGCCCGAACAGATACACGAATGTGCTATCGACGCCCTCACTGCGGAAGATCTCGAGCACCTCCGCCCAATACACGGCCTGGGCACGATCGTCACGCTGATACGCGCCGTTCAGCCGCAGCGGCGCGCCGGTATCCGGGCTGGATTCAAGGATCTCCATGGCACGGGCACCCCTGTCGCCGGCATCTCGGTATGTAGCCGCCCCGAAGCCCGTGGCAGACGCTCAGCCCGTTCAGCACAGTCGCTGAACAGGGACAGGATCTTGCCGGGAGTCAGGTCAAGAGGATAGGGGGAGAACCAAGCCTCCATCCCGAGCTGGGCAGCCAGGTTCGCGGCTAGCTCCAGGTGTGCGGGATCGCCGCCGATGGTCTGGACGGCGTTGCAATGGGGACTCCAACGGGATGACGGCGTGCGTAATCCGGCCCCGGAAGTGCGTTCGCACGGCGGGCCACGGCCGAAGCGAGGAAGGTGTTGACCCGCGCGCCGCTCCTCCACAGTATCCCCTGGCAGGAAGCCGTGGTTCATGATGCTGAGTTCCACTCCGGCTGACGAAGACGACCTCGGCTCCTTCCCGCCGTCACGGACAATCGTGAGTTCCCGCCGGACTACACTGGGGTCGAACCGTGGACGGGAGATGGCGCCGCTTCGCCGGAAGCCTGTGTCGTACGCCATACCTTTAGTCCTCACTGATCTGTTCCCTTCTATCAGATGAGTGGAAGGGGCCGTGTCAATGACGATGCGTATGCGCAAGTTTGCGTTGGCGCAGCAAAATGTGCGATGCTCAGGTCATGACCACCGCGCCGTCCGGATTGCGGGAGCGAAAGAAACATGCCACTCGTCAAGCGTTGCGGGATGCGGCGCTTCGGCTAGCCCTGGAGCGTGGACCGGCCAACGTGCGCGTCAGTGACATCGCCGAAGCGGCCGGGGTGGCGCCGCGGACCTACAACAACTACTTTTCCAGCCGTGAAGAGGCGATCGTGGCCGCCGTCACCGCGGATCGCGAGGTGCATGTCGCGGCGGCGGTGGCTGGGCGTCCTGCCCACGTACGGCTGTCCGACGCCGTCGTCGGCGGGATCGTCGAACAGTACGCCGATCCCGGAAGTACCGATCTCAACCTGTGGCGGCTGATTGCCGCCCATCCCAGCCTCATTGAGGCGGCTCTCGCCAGCGTGGACAGTATGGAGGACCCCCTCACGGAGGTGATTGCCGAGCGCCTCGGCGGTCGGGAACATCAGGTCGCCCGAGTTCTCTCCGCCAGTGCGGCCGCGGCGGTGCGCATTGGACTCCAACAATGGCTGCAGGCCGCGCCGCCGTCGGCTTCGAGAAGCGGCCTGGTGGTGGTGTCGGGCTCGCTGCCGGATCTGCTGCGGGCGGCGCTCGCGCCGCTGGTGCCGGCCTTTGACGCCGCCGAGGGTCAGCTCCGCCGTCGAAGCGACGACACTGCCGCGGACTCATGAGCGCCCCCGGGGGACGCTTGCAGACGCATTGGCGGGACGAGGCGCCCCGGCAGCGCCTCCTGCCACAGAAAGAGTGGGCTCCGAGAATACCCGAGACGCTGCGGAAGCGCCCTATCCAGAAATACCGCAGCACTCGCCCTGCGGTGCTTTGCTGTCGACCCGACTCTGGCGGCTGGAGGAGTCCACGATGATGAAACTCAGTGCCATCGAGCCGGGTGGCACAGGCGTGGGCGAGAATCGGACTGGTCCGCAGGCCGATCAGATGCTCGAACGCTGGGGGTGTCATAAGGGAAGCGTGAGGGCCGTCCGGTTCCGTTCCGACTTCGTGTTCGGGTGTACACAGCGAGGCGTCGGGACATTCCTGCACGTCACGCCCGTTGAGGAGAAGCGGGCGGAGAGGGTCCGGGCCGAGACGGCCCTCCTGGTGCGAGTGGGTAGGGACGGGCTCAACGTCGCACAACCCGTCATGTCCAGGGTCGGTAATCTCATGGAGACCATTGAAACGGGCGCGTTTCACGGCGTCGGCTGCACCGCACTCAACGGGATACATCGAGACAGCGTTGACGTTCTACGAGTCTAGGCCTGAAGGCAGCCTTCAGGCCGCTGGAGGTTTCCGAGCAAGGGAGCAGTTCGTCGGTGGGCAACAGGAGGGACGGATTTCGAGCGGTGAGCTCCCTGCAGCCGGTCAGCCCTGGCCGGTTCGCGGCAACTATGCATCCCAACTGGACCATCGGTGGCAAGCTAAACGGGGGATACCTGCTGGCGATTCTGGGCCGTGCCGCCCAGAGCATGGGCCCTCATCCGGACGTGATTGTGCCAGCGCCCACTACCTGCAGACACCCGAGGCCGGCCGGGTGAATGTGGACGCCGAGCGGCTGCGAACGGGCCGCGGCGTCAGTCAGACTCGGGCAAGAGTCCTTCAAGGCGGCCGCACCTGCGTCGAATCGCTTATTACCACGGGCCAGCTCATACCGGGAGGCGAGGCCTACTGGGCCGGTGCTCGCCGGCATCCGTCTCGGGTAGCGGAATCCGCGTCCGGCGCGCCGAAATTGACACAGAGCGGCCACGCGTCCGGCGGCCATCAGGCGCAACCGCACCAAAAATTGAGGACCGGGGAGGCACTCATGCGATTTCGAGACTTTGGCAGCAGCATTGGCCGATGGCCGACGGGACCCCTGAACGCTATCACGGACGTGGCGGGCCTGCGGGTCGGGCAGGTTTCCTACGTCAGGGATGGGCAGACCGTGTTCCGGACTGGTGCCACGGTGATCTGGCCCCATCCGGGCAACCCCTACCTGGAGCGGGTTTACGCGGCCACCGACATCCTAAACGGCTACGGCATCATGACTGGACGGGCCGTGATCGCGGAGTGGGGACTCTTGGGGTCTCCGGTGGTGCTGACCAACACCCGTAGCATCGGTCACGCCTACGAGGCCGTTGTCCAGGAGCTCACTGACCTGGATCCCGGCACCGGGCACTTGGACGTCGTCATGCCCGTGGTGGCGGAGTGTGACGACGGGTATCTCAACGACAACCGCGGGCCGGCCATCCCGGTCTCCATCATCCGGCAGGCTCTGCAGGAGGCCCGCCCCGGGGGAGAGGTCGAGGAGGGCTCTGTTGGGGCCGGTTCCGGTACGCAGCTGTTCGGATTCAAGGGGGGCATCGGCACCTCCTCACGCCGCGTGGAGATAGAAGGGGCGACGTACACGCTCGGGGTGCTGGTGAACACGAATTTCGGCGCGCGCCATCAGATGATCGTAAACGGATACCCGGTGGGACGCGAACTCCAGCACGAGCTGCTGCCGGACTACGACCATGAGGGTTCGTGCATCGGCGTTCTGGCCACCGATGCGCCGCTGTGGCCGAATCAACTGCGGCGCCTGGCCAAGCGCATCGGTCTCGGACTCGTCCGCACCGGTTCGGTCGGCAATGACGGAAGCGGGGAGATCTTCCTGGCCTTCTCCACCGCCCGCCGCGTTCCCCGTGAGCACGCCGGGCCGCTGCCGTCGAGTCATCTGGTGGATGGGCAGTTCTGGACCCAGGGTTCGCCCATCGACCCGCTGTTCGAGGCGACGGTGGAGGCCAGTGAGGAGGCGGTCATGAATGCCCTGGTCGCTGCCCGCACGGTGACCGGCCGCGACGGTCACCGACTGCATGCGTTTCCGGTGGAGCGGTACACGCCGCTGCTGGGCGGGACGCACCGTCGAGTCGGACACTGACCGAACGGGTGCGATCGTCTCCGGCTCCTCAAGAGGAATGTGCGGCGCTGAGGCGCCGTCAGGCGGGACTGGCCCAGGAACGTGCCCCGCAGCTCGGGCATCGAACCAGTTTCCGAGCCATTGAGTGTGGGGCGAAGGTGGCTTGCAGCGGAGACAGGGGGAAGGTCGCACCGCAGGCTTCGCATCGGTACGCTGATGGGCCCCGGGCTCGCTGCCACAGGAAGCTGCCCCCGAGGGCTATGACAACCACAATAACGGGCAGGGCATGTATCACAAGCTCACTCCTTTGGCGTGACACGACAGACGGTGGTGCGAGCGCCGAAAGGGGCTGCGCCAGCGCTGCGCTGGTCAATACGGCTCTTCAATCGGGTCCTGATTGCGCCCGGCCTGGTATGGCTCTTACGGCAGCCGCTTTGCGCCCTTTGGACTCGGGAAGGGCTCGGGTTCAATCAGTTTCATGGCCGGTCGGTGTCGGTGCCTCGTTCTGTTTGAAACCCTGGCCCGTCTCGGCGGGCCGGCCAGAATCCAGAAATGCGCAAGCACCTGCATTCGGGGAGCGCGTACCTCTCCCGCTGGGCATGGACACCGGTGGATCCTGAACGGGCTCGTGCGCACTGGGGGAGCCGTGGCCGGGTACCGCACCCGGAGCGGCCGCGTTACACCGGCGGCAGCGACCTCGGCAGGCCGAATCGCTCATACAGCGCCGGGTCGATGAACTGGTGCACGTGCTGAAGCCGGCCTTCCCGGATCACCGGAACGTGGATGGCCCAGGGTATCAACTCGCCGTCCGGACCGGGGGAGTACTGCGCGGCACCTTGCGTCGCATTCACGGCCACAGGCAGCAGGCGGGATCCGTTGCAATGGTGCTGCGTCAAGCTGTAGAAATCGCGCAGATGGCCCACACCCTGCACCCACATGACAAACGGGGGCATGGAAATACTGCCGTCCTCATGAAAGAGCGCGGTGAGGGCGTCGACATCATAGGCTTCGAAAGCCCGCACGTAGCGGTCCAGGAGCGCGCGCGCGTTCTGGTCGTCCGGCTCGGGCAGAGTGTCTGCCCGCGGGGCCTTCAGGTCGATGGTCGCACGGGCCCGCTGCAGGGCGCTGTTCACCCCGGTGACGGTGGTCCCGAGCATCGTGGCCACATCACTGGCCGGCCAGCCAAGCGCTTCCCGCATGATCAGCACGGCCCGCTGCCGGGGCGGCAGCGTCTGCAGCGCGGCGACAAACGCGAGCCGGATGGTAGAGCGCCAGACCGCACGTTCGGCCGGGTCCATGGTGTCGGGAGCCAACACCGAGTCCGCGGCCGGCCACACCCAGGACTCGCTCGGAAGCATTTCCTGCGGCTCCACCAATGGCACGGAGGGGCTCGAGAGGTCCATGGGTACGGCGCGGCGCCTCGAGCCGCGGAGTCTGTCGAGGCAGACGTTGGTAGCGATGCGGTACAGCCAGGCTCGGCGGGCAGCTTCGTCGGCCACCTCAGCCCAGTGCTGCCAGGCACGGACGATGGTGTCCTGAACGGCGTCGTCCGCATCGAAGATCGACCCCAGCATCCGGTAGCAGTAACGGGTGAGCTCGGGGCGCAGCGCCTCCAGCATGTCCATCATCGCGTCTGACCCGGTCACGCTCGACCCTCCTCCCGGGGATCGCGCGGAGGGACGCCCCGGTTTATCTCAGCATCACCGTAAACGACGCGGAGGTACGGTGCAATCAAGCCCGGCTCTGGGAATTCCGAAACGGGATACGACCAGCACTCGCCGGACCGGGGCGGGTCCGCGCGATGGACGTTTGAGCACCCCCGCGCGCTGCGGTCCGCGGTCGGGCCCAGGTCTTGAGGGGTTCCCCTCGCCGCTCATCCTCCCACGGCCCTCCCCTCCGAACTCTAGGTCCGGCAATTCTAGGATGGGTCCGGGATGCGGACGGCTCGCGGGGTTGTGTTAAGGAACTATTCGTAAACCTTATCGTGTATATAGAAGTTGGAAGTAATTGCCCGCGAGCACTGACTCTCGGATCGGACCGGAGGGCGGCCTCACTGCTCCTTCATCCGGTCAGGATCGGCATCCTCCGGGCCCCACGCGAGCCTACCACCTGCACGGCGCTGGCCGCCGAGTGGGGAATGAGTCGCTGGTCCGAGCCGGCTCCTGGAGCGGGTGGGAAGTCGCCAGCGCCGGAACCTCACCGAAGGGGTTTGCCAGGGGGCGATCTGGCTTAGGCCGGAGCTGGCGCATCCCATCGAGATGGGAGCGGCAGCTCTGAGCTCGCTGGCGCGGGAGGCGGAGCGTATACAGCGCGATGCGGCGCGTCTGTGCGAAGCGGCGGAGACGGGAGAAAACGTTCCCAGCCTGACGCTTACGGTGGATCTCGCGCTCGCGGGTGTGGACACCCGAGAGGCATTTGCCCGGGAGCTGACGGCGGCTGTCGAGGCCGTGGTGCGTCGGTACCACGTCGCAAACGGAGACGAGCCGCTTCGGCTCGCGGTGGTGAGCTACCCCCATCGGGACCCCGAGGCGAGAGAGGAGCATGACTGATGGTTCTCTACCGGGTGACCATAAGCAGAAGTCGGGATCGGGTCACGGCCGCGCTCTTGGACGCGTACCGCCCGTGGGACCTCCCGGACGTCTTTCTGGGCGAGGGTGAGCGGCTCGATGAGAGCACGGTTGCGATGACGGCCGGAGACGCGCGCGCCACCATTTCGGTGACCGCGCACGATGGAGGGGCTCTTACCCAGGTGGTCGTGCGTCATGATCCGGTGAGCTCGCCCATCGCGGGCACGGAGCCGGAATCTGGATGGCGGGAGGCGTGGCCCATCCTGCTTGCACGTCTAAAGGCTCACCTGGAGGGGGTGCCCCTGGTGTCCATCCCTCCGGATGAGGGGGGCCCCAAGGATCCGGTGGCGATGAGTACGGTACTTCCTGCCAGTCAGAAACGGGTCTGGGCGGCACTTACCGAACCCGATGACCTCGGGGCGTGGGTGGCGGAGCGTGCCGACGTGGCCCTCGAACCCGGAGGCACGTACGACTGGGGATGGTCGGGGGAAGGGCCCACCCAGCTTCTGGCGCTCGATGTCGGGCGGTCGCTGGTCACCAACTGGCACTTTCCCGATGGACATGAGGGCCGGGTGGAGTGGACCGTGGGGGCGGATCCGGGTGGAGCCCGGATCTCACTGGTCCATCACGGGTTCGGTCGCCCGGACGAATGGCCGCGGCTTGGCTACTTCTGGGGATGGGCGGACTTCCTCCAGGCGCTTTCGCTCTACCTCTCTGGGGCGGGGGCGTCGGACACCTGGCGCGGAAGGGTGGCGGATGAAGCCACCAGCTGAGGGCTCGGCGCGATGGATGGCAAGGGCGGCCTGGATGCGCGCCGCCCTCTTTCTCGTTCCGCGTATTTCATGGAGCTGGCGTTGATCGCGGGCTCGACCTGGGGCGTCTGAGCGGGTAGAACGCGTTCACCCGCGTACGTGTGCGGCGCCTCGATCAGCTGTCCCCCGCACCGGAAGCCTCCGGCCGCGGGCAGGCCCGGTAGAAATATGACTCCTACATCCCGTGGGGCCCGTGCACACTCGCGGGACGCGGCAGCCACTCGGCTATGCGCTCGCGGCGCCGCGCACCGGGGGGCACCTGGTATGCGCGCGGTGCGCACTTTCGCGAGGTGTGGGACTCCTCAGCGGGCTCAGGTCGTCGAAATCGACCGATGCGGTACGCTCTTGTCAGAGGGGAGGAGTGGGCGTGCCGGAGCTTCCAGACGTCACCGTATATGTGGACCGGCTCCGCGCCGTCGCGAAAGGGCAGACCATAGAGCGCATCCGTCTTGGGAATCCCTTCGTGCTGCGCTCGGTGTCCCCGCCGCCGGACGCGTTCCGGGGTCGGGTCCTCACGGGCGTTGACCGGCTTGGCAAGCGAATCGTCCTGGAGTGTCACGACGGCCTTTTCGTCGTCATTCACCTCATGATCGCGGGACGCCTGCACTGGAAGCCGCCAGGGGCGCTCTTTGGCGGGCGCACGATGCTGGCAGCCGTCGACTTTCCGCGGGGGAGCCTCATCCTCACCGAGGCGGGCACCAAGCGGCGGGCCTCCATCCATCTCGTCTCGGGGACTGCAGGGCTCGCCGCCTTTCGCCGGGACGGCGTCGATCTGTTCACGACTTCGGCCGCTCGGTTTGCCGAGATGCTGCGAAGGACCAACCGCACCCTCAAGCGGGCCCTCACCGATCCCGACGTCGTGGACGGAGTGGGAAATGCCTACTCCGATGAGATCCTGCACCGCGCCCGGTTGTCTCCATTCCGGCAGACCGCGGCGTTGACCGACAGTGAGGTAGAAGTTTTGTTGAATAGCGCCCGGGCCGTTCTGAATGAATGGATCCAACGCCTTCGAAGCGAGGTGGAAGACGGCTTCCCCGAACATGTCACCGCCTTCCGGCCGGAGATGGCCGTGCATGGGAAGTACAATGAGCCCTGCCCGATCTGCGGAGCCCCGGTGCAGCGCATCCGGTACGCGGATAACGAGGCCAACTACTGTGCCAACTGCCAGACAGGCGGCCGCCTTCTGGCCGACCGCGGCCTGTCCCGGCTTCTGCGGGAAGACTGGCCGAGGACTCTGGCGGAACTCGAGGAGATCCGCGCCCCGCGCCGTTAGGGCCGGCGAAGCGCGCCATCCCAGTTCCTTCCCCGATCATTGGCGGAGGTCGCTCTCTGGGGCGATTGCCAAGCGCGCGTCCAGCCGGTGTGTCGGGATTTGGGATGGCGGTGATTGAGGCAGCCCTGCTGTACATGGTTTATCGAATGTACGAGTCGCATCTCGGGCTGTGGGCAGCCGTGGCCATCGTGACCTTCGTCTTGGTTGCCGGGGCTTCTTTACCGTCCAGCCGAACGAGGGACGCGTGCTGACCTTTTTCGGCCGGTACACGGGTACGGCTGCCGGCAGCGGTTGGCACTGGACCGTCCTTTCGCGTCCCGGCAGCCGGTGTCGCTGCGGGTGCGCAATTTTACCAGCCACAAGCTCAAGGTGAACGATGCCAACGGAAACCCCGTGGAGATCGCTGCGGTGGTGGTCTGGCGGGTTACGGACACGGCCCAGGCGGTCTTTGACGTGGATGACCTCGTCTCTTTTGTGGGGGTGCAGGCTGAGACGGCGCTCAGGGCGCTGACGGGGACCCACCCGTACGATGCCGCGCCAGGAGAGGTGACGCTGCTGGGCAGCCAGGACGTGGTGGCCTCCGACCTGGCCGCCCAGCTGCAGGATCGGGTGCGGGTGGCGGGGGTTGAGATGATGGAGACCCGGCTCGTGCATCTCGCCTACGCCCCCGAGATTGCCCAGGCGATGCTCCGCCGGCAGCAGGCTCAGGCCATCGTCTCGGCCCGCCAGACTATCGTGGATGGGGCGCTCGGCATGGTGCACATGGCGCTCGACAACCTCGTGTCGAGCGGGCTCGTGGACCTCGATGAAGAGAAGAAGGCGGCAATGGTCAACAACCTCATGGTCGTCCTGGCGTCCGACCCGTCGGTCCAGCCGGTCGTCAACGCTGGTACGCTGTACGCATAGGTGGCCGCCAAGAAACGGTTTCTGCTGCGGCTGGATCCTGACGTCTACGACGCTCTGGAGCGGTGGTCTGCGGACGAACTCCGGAGCGTGAACGGCCAGATCGAATTCCTCCTGGCTGAGGCGTTGAAACGAGCCGGCCGCCTGCACCGCGGGGGGCCCGCAGAGCGGTTGCCCCCGATGAGGACTCGTCCATCCCGTAATCGGATCTGCGGCACGAGGTCCGGGGGTGGGCGGAGGCGGGGCGGCAATAGGCGCATTTCCGTTAAAGCCACCAGCCGTTAGGCAGCGACATGCCCCGGATGTTCTCCGCGCAGGCAAACTTGGGATCGCCTCCCAGGACGTCAGCATCCTTCCGCCGGAACTGCGGAGGCGAAGGCGTCCGCATATGGCGGTGAGCCCGAGACAGGCCAGGCAGATGGGGCGCAGCGCGCCGAGGCAGGCGCATGGGGCTAGCGAGCCGGGTCACGCCGCCGCCCTACCAGGCGCGTGAACCCGAGAACGCGCCCCGCGTCCGCGCGGAGCATCTCCGCTTCTTCCGGCGGTGCTGGATATCCCGCCCGGACGCATACGTCGAGCCACGTGAGCCAGTGGTCAGCGCCTCCCGCGACGAGGTCGGCGCGCTCCACACGGAAGGTTCCAGACTGCTCAAAATGGGTGCGCCACCAGGCGGGGCTGTGAAAGCTGTGGAATTCTGGTTCCCAGTATGGTCGGAGATGGACCGGAACGCCCGCCTCGCCAAACTCCTGGCGCAGACCCGGAGAGACGATGCCGACCTGCCCACCGGGCCGCCGGAAGCGCGCGAAATAGGATGTGTAGAGGTCATCGGTGCCGAAGTAGTGATAGGCGTCGAGACTCACCGCCGCGTCGAAAAAGCCCTCCGCAAAAGGCAGGCTATGGGCATCGGCGTGGATGGGGATCACCTGACCGTCCAGGCCGGCCTCCTTCACGCGCTGCCAGTTGTCGCTGGCCGCGATCCACAGGTCCACGGCAAAGACCTGCACATCAAATTCGCGGGCCAAAAAGATTGAACTGACGGCCCGGCCGCACCCCATGTCCAGCTGCGCATGCCCGGTTTCAATGGGAGGACCTCCGCCAACGATTCCCCGAGCCACAGCACGTTTGACCCCACTGGGTTGTCCAGTACCCCCTGACCGGGTCGTAGCGGGCGCTCCGGGGAAACTGTGGCAGACGGAGCGCCTCCTCAAGTTCGTCACGGGACAGGGGCATGAGTTCTCCTCCGGTTTCGGGTGTCAGGCCAGCGCGCCTACATCCCTGGGGCGGATCTGTCCATATCATTATCGCCTGACTCGGGGGACGCCTCCGCCTGGAGAAGCTCCCACGAGCAGATGAGAGCGGCCACCAGCGCGGCAGACACGATGTGGGAGAGCACGTAGGCCGGCTGGATGCGGCGGGGATGCCAGATCAAGAGGACGCTCAACCCCGGCTCGAACAAGTAGACGCCCATCGAGAGGATGAACCGGTGCCCGACCGCTCTGAATTGGGTCTGGGACATGGTGTCAGGCAGCCCACGGCCATGATCCCGGCGGGATAACCGAGATCGACGCCGGGGATGAGAGCCCAGATCGAAATCGCGAGGGCATTGGCGAGCGCGGCGAACGGCGAAGCCGCCAGCGCAAGATTCCGACGCCGGCCCTCGGGCCGAGAATGTAGTCGCAGCGGCGTGTGATGGCAAGGTACAAAAGGCCCATCAGACTTCCCGCAATAGTGGCCGAGACCGAGAAGTGCCCGTTCGGGTCAGGATGGACATGGATTCGCCGCCCATTTCCATGGGGCTGCGACTGGCTGGCGACTGTGCAGGACGGGGCGGACGATCGTGTGAACTGTCCCGGGATCGCGGCGCTTAAAGGGGCGTTCGGTGTCCCGATTCGAAGCCCCTGCCACGCGTTGTCCATTCCCTGCGCGTCACCCCGCCGCGCGTGCCGCGTTTCCGGGAAGTCTTCAGTCCAACGCGCATGGTCTGAGCCGGCCGTGACTTACCGGGCAGAGTCGTGTCGGCACGGGCGGCCTCCTTCAGGGGCATGACCGTGACCGTGGTCTCGGCCGGGTAGCTTCTCATGTCTGAGGTCAGGAGGCGCAGCACAAGACGGGTGACGCGACGCGGTCCAGTCCAAGACGGCGGTGGCATGCATCCAGGTGCTCGACCGCCCCGGGAACGCAGGGACAGTCTTCCAGGATGAGCCGGTACCAGAACGCGGCCTCGGCCCATCGCTCCCCAGCCTCGGCCCGTTCTGCCCTGGCATGGTAGATCCACACCGGATGGACGTGGATGGTGAGGCGCGAGCGATGCCCCCGGCCGGGGGAGGGCAGCCAGTGCAGGAGACTCAGCGCCTCGAGCCGCCGGAGCGTCTCCTGGGCGGCTCGAAGCGAACAGTCCCAGATGCGGGCCAGGTCGGCGAGCGTGAGCTCGAGATGTCCGAAACTGGCGCGGTCGTCGGGGTGCGGCTCCGCCAATGCGGCTGCCTTCAAGTACCGCGACCAGAACACCTCGATCTTCGTGGTCTCCGTCCCGTGCTTCATCTAAAGCCGCCTCCGTGACGCGTGTAGAACACGGCTAGCAGCAGGCGCTGCCGTCGTCCGGCACTGGCATCATCATATCGCGCGCGAGGACCTGGAACACTTCCCAGCGCCGCCCGTCGGGATCCTCGGCCCAGACCTTGGTCTGCAGGGAGTGGCAGCAGCGTGTCTCGTTTTCGGACCGCGTCGCAAATCCCGCGCGCGCCAGTCGCGACGCGGCCGCCGACACCTCCCCGGCCGACTCCACTTCGAGGCCGTAGTGGCCGCCAGACGAATCCAGGGCCCGGTTTGCCGCCGTGAGGGCGAGATTTACGCCCGACGTCAGGAAGTGCGTATAGCCGGCAAACGATCGGGCCGGCGCCTCACCAAGCAAGACCTCATAAAAGCGCGCCGACTCCTCGAGCTTTGTAGCCGGCAGGGACAGATGGAGTCTCATCACTCATCACCTCACCGGGATCGTAGGGTCGGGCGACTACGCTAAAAAGTGAGAGATCACGACGATGCCGACGGGGTTTGCGTCCGGCTGCGATGTCTTGTCTAGTGAGCGGACCGGCAGGCGAGCAGGTGACCAGCACGTGGCCGGAATCAAATCGGCGGACGTCCTCCAGCACCATCCCGAGCCGGCCCTTCAAGTCCCGAAACGGCGACAGCTCTCGCCAAGTGCCACCGGTGCAATCATACGCCGGAGTTCGTCCAGGACGTGCGCGTCGGCCATCGAGGCAACCAAGGTGGCGTTTCCGAGGATATGAGATCGCGCGCCGTCTCTTCCTTCCGGCGGGGGAGGGCAGCGGCCGCATCACGCTCGATGAGGCTGGGATTAAGCCAGCGGGCGGCGGGAAGGGTGGTGGAGAGCCGACCCCCTTCCGCATCCTGTTCAGGCGCTCGGCCGTGGCCCGGTCCCCTGATACGCCTCGTTGGTGGACCAGAACTGGGCCATCCCCAAATACGTGGTCCGGCCGAAAACCAGCACGTCCGGCGGTCAAGCTGGTCCACCGCCAACTGGTGAAATTCGGCATCACGTGGTGCGAGTCGAGGTCGCCGGACGGGGTGACATGGAACCCGTCCCGACTCCCCATCAGAAAGCGGCCAGACTGCCCCTCGCGGGTCTTCCTGTAATCCCGATCCGGCTCGGGACTGTGCTCAGCGCAGGGGCCACACGGTGGCATGCATGCAGCGCCAGGCGCCTTCGTGCCGGATGTAGCTGTCCACGTACCGGTTGTGGCGTCCCGGCTCAGGGGTTGAGCGCGCGGAGACGACAGCCGCATCACCCACCACGTGAATGACCAGCTGGTCGATCTGAAGTCCCGGCTGTGCGCCTGTCCTGAGCATGTCGATGTAGCGGGGGAGGTCAACCGCCTCACCGGTGGCCCCGTTCATACAGGCGAAGGTTGGCGTGAGGATGGGCTCGAGAAGCTCCCAGGATCCCTGGCGCCAGGCTTCGATAAACTGGTCGTTAAGCTCTCGGAGCACTGCGGTGTCGTCCATGGCCTGTCCTTTCTTCATCTATCGGAGGGCGAGCCGTTGGCGGTTGACCCCATCGTCGTCAAGACGACAGCATCAAGAAAGATCCAGATCCCGCCCCGCAGAAGGAACCACATGGACAGGAGCCGGACCCGTGGCGATCGCGCCTGGCCCCGGCGGGCAGAACTGCCGATGCGAGGGAGCCGAAGATGGCGCAGGTAAATGGGCTCCAGGATTGGCGCGTGGCGGCTCTTACGATCGGTTGAACAGTCGAGACCAGGCACCAACTTCTACGTGCCCCTCGCCAAGACCCTCCACGCCTCTGCGGTCGCCGACCTCGGATGCAGCACCGGCGTGCTCGCCACGGCACTGGCCCGCCCGGCCCGGAGATTTTTGGAGTCGACCCGTCCGCGGCCATGCTGGACGTGGCCCGGCGGCAGACAGGGGGGAGGCCGTCCGCTGGATTGAGGGCGATGCCCGCCATCTCCCGCGGGGTCTCAATCTCGTACTCATCACCGGCCACGCCGCGCAGGCCATCGTGGATGTGGCGACGTGGCAGGAGACGCTTACTGCCTGTTTCGACTCCCTGGCACCCGGCGGCGTCCTGGCGTTTGCGAGCCGGAATCCCTCTGCGCGCGTGGGAGCGCTGGACACGAGCGGACACTGCCTCTCGGGCCGGTCGCGGTGACGGACGAGGTGACGACCGTCGTCGATGCGGGGGTGTCCTTCGTGAAACACATGCTGGTCCGGGAGACGGGGGACCACCTTGTTTCCTACGAGGCACTCCGCTTCGGTTCGCGGGCCGGTCTCCTGAACGATTGCGAGCGCGCCGGCTTCCTAAGCCTCGAGATCTACGGCGACTGGAGCGGCGCTCCCGTCACCCGCACCACCCCGAGCTCAGCGTGATCGCCTGTCGCCCTTGATGGGTGGCTCCCTCGCCGCATCCCCGGGTGCGAGCCCTGCTCCATTTGAGCCACGGCGTGATGCGGCGTAGTTCCGGGCGGAACCCGCGGAAGCCGCATGCCCCGGCCGCCCGGTCAGTCCCGCAGCTCCCTCCCGGTGCGTCGAAGTCATCGAACCGACTGAAGTGCCGCGGATGGAGCGCACTACGATGACCGCAGATCCTCGGGGCCGGAGGCGTGAACGCGGCCATCCAGACCGCCGCCGGAGCCGACTGGGGTGAAGAATCGATGGGGAGGAACCGGCTGTGTCACCAGGTTAGACCGCGCGCGGCGTCACGATGCCTCTTGAGGGGCGCGTGCTACGCGGTGGCGCCCGCCATCACATCCACCCGAAACTCTTTCAACACCTCGATCGCGTCACGAACGGGCAGGCGGGGTAGTCCGTACTCGGATGTAAGGACGTCCTCCATCTCCGCCACCGTCTTAAGACGGCGTTTGTCGATGCGGCCGTCGGCATGGTGGATTGCAAAGGAGCGGTTGACCAGAGAGACAATGCGGCGTCGCTCGGGCTGCCACACCTTGCAGCACAGCATGGATGTGAAAACGCGCCCCGGCCGGTTGCTGAGCCGGATCTCCCCGTCAACCGACTGCAGGGTGACGGGATGGAACGGGTTCATGGCCCATGCATATTGGCTCCCTGCAGTCGCATGATCCATGTGGTAGACGTTGGGATCCGCACCGTCCGGGTAGAAGTGCACCGTGGATCCGCATACGTCAAAGTGTGCCTCGGTCGTAATGTCCACCGGGGCCTCGATCGGGTTGCCGACCGCAATATCCACGTAGAGGCGTCGCCCGTCAAGCAGGACGATCGTGCCCATATGGCCGTTCTCTTCGGGGATCGGGCTTTCTCCCACGGCCACGCTGTAGCACTGGAAACCCAGGCTTTCGAGCAGCATCTTGAAGATGCCGTTTCCGGTGTGGCACAGCCCACCGAAATCGAGGGTGTGGATGTGTTCGGCATAGGTCGACGGGTCCGGTATGTACCAGCCATTCTCAGGATACCGGCGAAAGTAATACATCTTCGAGATGTTTTCAAAGGCGAGCGTGGAGAGCCGGGCGCGCATCAGGCGCGTCAGGTAGTCAAGACTCGGCGCCTCAGCCCGCATGCCGATCCGATCCAGAAAACGCCCGACCCAGGCCGGGTTGACATCCGCCACCGAGATTCCTCCCGTCGCAGATTGCATAGAGCTTACCAAACCCGAAACCAGCTGGCTGCGCCCGTTTCGGTTCACGGCACGTGCTAAAGTGACCACACAAACCGGGGGTGCCTAGTGGCCTTTCACCTTGAGACCGCTCGCCTGCGGCTCCGACCGATGACGTTTGACGATGCGGATCACCTGGCCCGCATCTTCCTGGACCCGGTCGCCATGCAGCACTATCCAAGCCTCATTGACCGTCCCGGCACCCTTGAGTGGATCGAGCGGCAGACCACCAATTACAACAAGTACGGGCATGGTTTCTGGATCGTGGAGTTGAAGGCCGACGGCCAGTTCCTGGGCCAGTGCGGCCTCATTCCCCAGCGCGTCGCCGATGCCGTGGAACCTGAGGTGGCCTATCTGTTCGTGCGCGAGCATTGGGGTCATGGGTAAGCCACGGAGGCGGCGCGCGCGTGCCGGGACTGGGGCTTCATGCATCTGGACGTTCCCCGCCTCATCTCGGTGATCAG
>JBMFXK010000006.1:0-21603 GCA_049964315.1 Clostridia bacterium
ATTATGGAAAGTCAGTCCGCGATGCTGCGCACTCTAGTGGAGAGCATGGCCCGCGAGTCTGACCAGCGGGAACACCGCCTGACCCGCATGCAAGAAGAGCTCCAGCAGCTGCATTACAAGCTCGGCCAGGCGCACCAGGAAATCGGAAGGCTGGAGCGTCAGCTGGCGGAGCGCCGCCTCCCGCGCGCGGAAGAGGCCTGAGGTCCCCGTGCGGGGGCAGATTGTCGACTGCGCGGTGAGCCAGTGCCGGCACAATGAACACGGCCGCTGCGCCCTGACGGAAGTCGTGATTGTGACCCGGACGCGAAGCTCCCCAGGCGGCGAGGTCACGCTCACCTCGTGGGGAGCCGATTGCGCCAGCTACGACCCGAAATAAGACCAGGGCCCAATTCAGGGGGCCCTGGTTTCACATGGGAGATCTCTCCGGTACACTGAACGTAGCGGCGGAGCCAGGGCGCAGTTGAGCCGCCGCATCCCGTTGCGGGGGAGGAGCCTATGGCGACGCGCTCGGCTTCTCAGAAGTCCATTGCCGAGGTGCGCCGTGAAACCGGTCTTTCCGAGCGGCAGATCCGGTACTACGAAACCCTCGGCCTGGTCGCTCCCGGACGCTCACAGGGGCGACAGCGGCTGTATGCCCCGGCGGATGTCGAGCGGCTTCGACAGATCAAGGAATGGATGGACGCCGGGGTGGCCCTGCGCACGATACGAGAATGGCTGACGCGCGATCCGGGTCCCGGGGAACACGAGGACAGCGATGCCGCCTCGTACTTTCGCGGGCAGAGCTGGGTCCGCTCCGGTCATACCGATCCGGCGCTCTACGAGCTGACCGAACGTCCCGACCTGGGCCGGCGATTGAAGCCGGATGACGACACTTCGCGGGAGTGAGGGTTGGCGATGGCAGTGACATACCCCGGAGAGCATACGGAGGTCCTGGTCTCGGCCGAGCAGATCATGCGCAAGGTCCAGCAACTGGCCCACCGCATCACGCTGGATTACCAGGACAAGCCCCTGGTGCTGGTGGTCATCTTGAAGGGGGCCTATGTATTTGCGGCGGATCTGATCCGGTCCATCGATCTTCCGCTGCATGTGGACTTCATGGCGTTGTCCTCCTACGGTCCGTCCTCCCGGTCATCGGGCGTGGTGCGCATCCAGAAAGATCTCGACCACTCGATTGAGGGCCAGCACGTCCTCATCGTGGAGGACATCGTCGACACGGGTCTCACCCTCAACTACCTGTTTGGCCATCTGAAGGGCCGTGGGCCGGCCAGCGTCCGCATCTGCGCCCTGCTGGACAAACCAGACCGACGCATGGTGGCGGTGCCCGTGCATTACAAGGGTTTTGAGATCCCGAACGAGTTTGTGGTGGGTTACGGGCTTGACTTTTCGGAACGCTACCGCAACCTGCCCTATGTGGCCGTGCTGCACCAGGACGGTCCATGACGACCCAGCATCCCGTGCTGGTGCTGGATTTTGGCGCCCAGTACAACCAGCTCATCGCGCGCCGGATCCGTGAGTGTCACGTGTTCTGTGAGGTCATTCCCTACGACACCCCCCCGGAGGCGGTCAGAGCCCGGGCACCGTCTGCGCTGGTATTGTCGGGCGGACCCGACAGCGTCTACCTTCCAGGCGCGCCGCACTTGGACCCGGCCCTGCTGACGCTGGGCATTCCGGTGCTGGGAATCTGCTATGGGTTTCAGGCGATGGCCCTGGCCCTGGGGGCGCCTGTGGAGCGTGCCGCCCTGCGGGAATATGGGCGTCGGCACCTTCGCCTCCGAGGTTCGTCCGGCCTGCTGGCGGGGGTGCCCGACGGTGACCAGGTGTGGATGTCCCACGGCGACCGCGTACTGGCACCGCCCGCAGGTTTTTCGGTAGTGGCCGAGACGGATGACTGTCCGGTGGCAGCCGCCGCGGACGAGACCCGCCGCCTGTTCGGGGTCCAATTTCATCCCGAAGTGGCTCACACGCCACACGGGCGCGCGGTGTTTGAGAACTTTTTGGAAAAGCTGGCGGGGATCCATCCTGACTGGCATCCGGCGGAGGACATTGAAAGCCGGGCCGCCCAGATCCGCGATCAGGTGGGAGACGACGACGCCATCGTGGCGCTTTCCGGCGGAGTCGATTCGGCCGTGGCCGCCGCCCTGGCCGCGCGGGCCCTGGGACCGCGCCTGCACGCCATCCTGGTCGATCACGGCCTCATGCGGGCGGACGAGGTGACGGAGGTGCGGCGTGCCTTTTCGCATCTTGATCTTACGGTGCTGGATGAGGCCCCGGTATTCCTCGCCGCGCTCGCGGGCGTGAGCGATCCGGAAGCGAAACGCAAGATTATCGGCCGTGAGTTTATCCGGGCGTTTGAGCGTGCGGTGGCTCGCTTTCCCCGCGCCCGCTTTCTGGTGCAGGGCACTGTCTACCCCGACGTCATCGAGTCGGGCGGCAAGGACGGGCGGACCATCAAGTCCCACCACAACGTGGGCGGGCTACCCGAAGACATCGCCTTCACGCTGGTGGAGCCGCTGCGCTGGCTCTTCAAGGACGAGGTGCGTGAACTGGGCTCGGCGCTGGGCCTCCCCGAGAGCCTGGTGTGGCGGCAGCCTTTCCCAGGGCCCGGCCTGGCCGTTCGCATCATCGGGGAGGTGACGCCGGAGAAACTGGCTATGGTGAGGGCGGCCGACGCGGTGGTCCGCGACGAGATAAGACGAGCAGGGCTGGATCGTCAGATATGGCAGGCGTTTGCCGTGCTGCTGGACGTTCGCTCGGTGGGCGTGATGGGGGATGAGCGCACGTATGGACATCCCATCGTCGTGCGGGCCGTGGAGAGTCAGGATGGCATGACCGCGGATTGGGTCGCGCTTGACCGTGGGGTCCTGGACCGAATCCAGGCCCGCATCATCGGATCGGTGCCCGGCGTCAACCGGGTGGTGTACGACATCACGTCGAAACCTCCCGGCACCATCGAGTGGGAGTGAGGCTGTGAGGGACGCAAGGGAGGTCCGACCGTGATTGCGCGCTACAGTCGAGAACCGATGAGCCGCCTGTGGACCGACCAGTATCGGCTGGACCGCTGGATGGAAGTGGAGATACTGGCGGTGGAGGCGTATGAACGTCTCGGCACGTTCCCGGCCGGCACGGCGGCGCGAATCCGGGCCGCCGCGCATGTCAGCCCGGAGCGGGTGCTGGAGCTTGAACAGCGTTACCGGCACGACGTCATTGCCTTTCTCGGCGCGATGGGCGAGTCATTGCAGCCCGAGGACTCCCGAACTTTGCATTTCGGCCTTACCTCGACGGATGTGGTGGATACGGCTCAGGCCAGCATCCTCAAGGATGCGGTCGACCTGCTGCTGGCCGATCTCGAACGTGTGCGCGATGCGCTGGCCCGGCTGGCGGTGCGCTACCGTGATACGCCCATCATGGGCCGCACCCACGGAATCCACGCCGAACCTACCACGTTCGGACTCAAGATGGCGTTGTACTGGGCAGAGTTCGGCCGGCACCGGGAGCGGCTCACGGCGGCGCGAGCCGCGGTCGCGGTGGGCAAGATTTCAGGAGCGGTGGGGACGTACGCCAACGTGCCGCCGGCGGTGGAGGCGTATGTGACCGACAAGCTCGGATTGACCGCGGCGCCCATCTCCAATCAGGTCCTGCAGCGCGATCGGCACGCGGAACTGGTCACGACGCTTGCTCTCATCGCTACCAGCATCGACAAGTGGGCGACCGAGGTGCGCCACCTGCAGCGCACCGAGGTGGGCGAGGCGGCAGAGCCGTTTGGCACCGGCCAGCGCGGTTCGTCGGCCATGCCCCACAAGCGCAATCCGGTTGCCTGCGAACAGCTGTCCGGCCTGGCACGCGTCCTGCGCGGTTACGTAGTTCCGGCGTTGGAGGACATGGTCCTGTGGCACGAGCGCGATATCTCCCATTCATCGGTCGAACGCATCATGCTGCCCGACGCCACCATCCTCGCCGATTACATGCTCCACAATATGGCCCGCATCGTCGACGGGCTCGACGTGTACCCCGATCGCATGCGGACCAACCTTGAACGCGGCGGTGGGGTGGCATTCTCGGGCAAGGTGCTGCTGGCCCTGGTGGAGCACGGGTTGTCGCGGGACCAGGCGTATGACGCGGTCCAGAAAGCGGCGCACGAAGTGATGGCGGGCCACGCTGAAAGCTTCCGCACCCGCATCGAGGACGATCCTGTCGCGGGGGGACGGCTGGACGCCGCCGAGTGGGACGCCCTGTTTGACCTTGCGCCGTATCTGGAGCAAACGCGCGCGATTTTTGCGCGCCTGGGTCTGGAAAGGGACGTTGCTGCGGCCAGCCATTGACAGTCTGCTACCGGCCAGTGCCGGGCATGCTCCGCTTAAGGAGTGACGCCATGGCGGCTCGCTGGATGCGGTTTGGTGGACTGCTCGTAATGCTTGTGCTGCTGGCCGGATGCTCGCTGGGAGGCACTTCCTCCTCTCCGCAGCACGGTTCGGCAACCGCCTCCTCCTCGGGTGGGTCCTCCGGCGGAGGCTCGTCCGGCAGTGGTGGATCGTCCGGCGGAGGCTCTTCGGGCAGCGAGCCGACCATCGCCATCCAGAAGGCGGTCAAGGATGAGCTCGAAACGCCGAAAATGCAGCGCGTAATTGCCGAATCCATTCAAACCGGTCAAATGAAGGCGGCGCTCAACACGCCTGAAGGGCAGAAGGCACTGGAGCAGTCCGTCAGCCTCGTTCTGGCCAGCCCCACAGGATCCAACCTCGTGATGTCGGCGGTCAAGACCGTAATGCAGTCGCCCACGACGTCGAAACAGGTTGAGGATATGGTCCGGCAGGCGGTGATGAAGATGGCCTCGTCCTCTTCGTCCTCCTCCTCTTCTTCTTCGTCCGGCGGTGGTGGCTCGTCGGGCGGCGGCGGTGGCTCGTCGGGCGGTGGCGGTGGCTCGTCGGGCGGTGGATCGTCCGGAAGCGGGTAAAGACAACCCCCTGCTATAATTGAAACAAGCGGGGGGATTCGGTGGAGGAGTGGTTCCAGGGACTCAATTCGGAACAGCGCCGCGCTGTGGAGCTCACCGAAGGTCCCGTTTTGGTACTCGCGGGCGCCGGGAGCGGCAAGACCCGCACTCTCACCCACCGCATTGCTTACCTGGTGCATGGTCTCGGTGTCGAACCGAGCCGCATCCTCGCGTTTACATTCACCAACAAGGCGGCCGCCGAAATGCGGGACCGCATTGGCAGCTTGGTGGGCGAGGACGGCAAGCGGGTATGGGTGGGCACGTTCCACGCGACCGCGGTCCGATTGCTGCGCGAAACGTTCCCTCGGATTGGCCGGGACGCCCGCTTTCTGGTTTATGACCAGGAAGATTCGCGCGCCGTCATGCGCGACGTCATTCGCTCGTTGAATTGGGACGAGCGTCAGTGGTCTCCGCAAAGCCTGCTGGCCCAGATCTCCCGGGCCAAGAACCAATGTCAAACTCCAGCCGACACCGACGACGGATCGTTCCTGGGCAGGCGTCTGTCCGAGGCCTATCGGCGGTATCAAGACCGCCTGGGCCGGTTGAACGCCCTCGACTTTGACGATCTCATCATGCTCACCGTGGAGTTGCTGGAGCGACCCGATGAGGTCGGGCAGCGTCTGGGCCATCGGTTTCAATATGTCCTGGTCGATGAATACCAAGACACCAACCACGCCCAGTATCGAATGATCCGACGTCTGGCCGACGGGTACAAGAATCTCTGTGCGGTGGGCGACGACGACCAATCCATTTATGGCTGGCGCGGCGCCGACGTGCGCAACATCCTGGAGTTTCAACGGGATTTTCCCGAAGCGGCCGTGATTCGGCTAGAGGAGAACTATCGCTCGACCGCTGTCATCCTGGGGGCCGCCAATGCCCTGGTCCGCCACAACCAGTCCCGGCTGGGCAAGGAGCTGTGGACCCGCCGCGAAAAGGGCCATCCCGTTCACGTGTATGAAGCGATGGACGAGGAGACCGAGGCCTGGTACGTTGCCCAGAGCATCCACGATCTCGTCCAGCAGGGTTACAGCACGGGACACATGGCCGTGCTGTACCGGACCAACGCACAGTCACGCGCTTTGGAAATGGCGCTGTCCCGTTCGGGCATCGGCTATCGCCTCGTCGGGGGGGCGCGGTTTTACGAGCGCAAAGAGGTCAAGGACCTCATTGCCTATCTTCGGGTTGTATACAATCCGGGCGACGACCTGTCGCTGGTCCGGATCGTCAACATGCCCCGCCGGGGTATTGGCGAGGTCGCGCTGTCCCGCCTGCGGGCCTTTGCCGGCGATCGCGGTGTCACGCTGGCCAGCGCGATGGCCGACGCGATGCGGGTGCCCGACCTGGCGCCCCCCGCCGCGCGTGCGGCCGAAACCCTGGCACGCCAATTTGACAGCTGGCGAAACCGGGTCGGCGTACCCCTGCCGGACCTGGTCATGGCGGTCGCCGAGGAGAGCGGGCTCGCGCCGTACTGGCGCACCGAGGGCACTCGCGAAGCAGAGGAGCGGCTGGCGAACCTGGGGGAGCTGGCTTCGGAGGCGAAACGGTTCAGTGACGATCAGGGGTCCGGGGATCTGGGCGACTTCCTTGGCTGGGTATCGCTCCTGGGAGATCTGGACCAGGTGGACAATTCCGGCGGCGTCTGGTTGATGACGCTGCACAGTGCCAAGGGGCTCGAGTTTCCGGTCGTGTTTCTCACGGGACTTGAGGAGGGCGTATTTCCCCACCTCCGAGCCATGGAAGACGGGGACGTGGAGGAGGAGCGCCGCCTGATGTACGTGGGCATCACCCGGGCCCAGGATCGGCTGCACCTGGCCTACGCACGAAGCCGCACGGTCAATGGGCGCACGCTCCAGAACCCGGTCTCGCGATTTCTGACCGAAATTCCCGAGGACGCAAAGGAGCAGGTTCGCGTGAGCACCGCGCGAGGGCGGGGTGCAGTCACCAGCGTGACAGGCAGCTTCCAGGCTGGGGAGCGCGTTCGACATCCCCGATTCGGCTGGGGCACTGTGGTGGCGCAGCGTGGATCCGGCGAAGATCTCGAGGTCACAGTGGCGTTTCCGGGCGGAGGCGTACGTTCGTTGCTGGCCCGCTACGCCCAGCTGGAGCGCGAGCAGGCGTGAGCACGGAGCAGGCGCTGAAGGAGCGCATGGCGCGGCTGACAGAGATTGTGCGCGACTATGGCCGGCGGTATCACGAAGACGATCGCCCGGCCGTGAGTGATGAGGAATATGACGCGCTGGTGGCCGAGCTGCAGCGCCTGGAAGCGGCGCACCCCGAGTGGGCTGACCCTGAGTCGCCCACGCGTCTTGTCGGCGGCCGTCCCACCACAGGGCTGGCGCCGGTCCAGTTCGAGCAACCGGTCCTAAGTCTCAACAACGTGCGATCGCCCGAAGAGCTGGAAGAATTCGACGTCCGTATGCGCCAGGCGATCGGTGGCGTACCCCAGTATGTTGGCGAACTCAAAATCGACGGACTGTCGGTCGTCGTCACCTACGAAGCGGGGCGGCTCAGGCGTGCCGCCACGCGTGGCGATGGGGCGACCGGGGAGGATGTCACCGAGAACGTTCGCGCCATCGCAGATGTGCCGGCCCAGCTTGACGAATTGGTCGACCTGGAGATCCGCGGGGAGGTGTACCTGCGCAAGAGCGCATTCGCGCGCCTCAATCAGGGCAGGGAAGCTCGCGGCGAGACGCTGTTTGCCAACCCCCGCAACGCCGCCGCCGGATCTCTCCGCCAGCTGGACCCCGGTGTGACGCGTGAACGCGGGCTGTCTGCTTTCTTTTACGAGATCCGCCAGGCCGAACGTCTCCCGGCCACGCAAGCGGCCACCCTGGAGCATCTGGCCGCTCTCGGCCTGCCAGTCGAGCCGCATTGGACGTTTTGCTCCGACCTGAGCGCGCTGATCGCCTTCGTGGCGGGATGGGAAACTGCCCGTCATGAGCTTGATTATGTAACCGATGGCCTGGTCGTGAAGTTAAATGATTTAGAGGCCGCCCGGAGGCTCGGGTCCACCCAGAAGGCGCCCCGGGCGCAGGTGGCGTACAAGTACGCCGCGGAGGTGGGTGTGACCCGCGTGGTGGGCATCAGCCTCTCGGTGGGACGGACGGGCACGGTGACGCCCACCGCCGATCTGGAACCGGTCCGCCTGCAGGGGACCACCGTCACCCGGGCATCCCTCCACAACGCCGACATCCTGGCGCAGCTGGATGTCAGGGTGGGGGACCTGGTGGAGGTGCGCAAGGCGGGCGAGGTTATCCCGGAGGTGGTGCGGGTCCTCTCCGAAGTCCGAACGGGCGATGAGCAGCGGTTCGTCTATCCCAGCCACTGTCCGGAGTGTGGGACCCCGCTGGTGCGCGACCCCGAGGAGGTGGCGTGGCGGTGCCCGAACCGCTTTTTGTGTCCGGCCCAGCGACGGGAGGCGCTGCTGCACTTCGGTTCGCGGGGTGCCATGGACATCGAAGGGCTGGGGGACAAGACGGTCGATGCGCTGCTGAGCTCCGGGGTGGTTCATACGCCCGCCGATCTCTACCGTCTGCAAGTCGACCAGCTGACGGAACTCCCTCGGTTTGGTCCGGTAATGGCGGACAATCTGGTTCGGGCCATCGACCAGAGCCGTGAGCGGCCGCTGTCACGCCTGTTGGCGTCTCTCAACATCCGCTACGTGGGTGAGAAGGCGGCTCAGCTGCTGGCCCGCCATTTCGGGACTCTGGAGCGGATACGAGAGGCCTCAGAGGAAGAACTGGCCGAAGTCCCGGGAGTGGGACCGGTTCTGGCCCGGAGCGTGGCGACATTCTTCGCCACTCCGGAGGAGGCTTCGCTGGTGGACGATCTCCTCGCCGTCGGTGTGAACGCCACCGAGCCGGCGATGGAAGGTCCCGAGGGGGTGTTTGCGGGAGAGACCGTGGTCATCAGCGGCAAGCTTGCCCGCCTGACCCGCGAGGAGGCGCAGGCTCTGGTCGAACGCCTCGGGGGACGCGTGGCTTCGTCGGTGTCATCGCGCACCACGTTTTTGGTGGCCGGACAGGATGCAGGCAGCAAGCTTAAGCGCGCCCGTGAGTTGGGGGTGGCGGTTATAGATGAAGAGGAGTTTTGGCGACGGGCGGCGAATGGGCGGATGTCCTGAATTTGACGGTCCGATTGCCATTCGAAACCGTTGTTTGAGCAAATTGGTGCACCTATAATGAACCAAATTGCCTGGGGCTGGGGCGGATGGCCGCACACCACTTCTGTGATTCACTTTAGGGCCAGACGCCGAAAGGAGCATTGCAGGTGGCTCGAGTACTAGAAGTCAAAGGGCTTGTCACGCAGTTCACCACGGATGATGGCGTCCTGCGCGCCGTCGACAATGTGAGCTTTTACGTGGATGAGGAAGAAACGCTGGGAATCGTCGGCGAGTCCGGCTGCGGCAAAAGCGTGACGTCGCTTTCGGTAATGCGGCTAGTACCCAGTCCACCGGGCAAGATTGTCTCCGGTGAGATCCTGCTTGAAGGGGAGAGCCTCCTCGGCAAGAGCCCCGACGAGATGCGCAAGATTCGCGGCAACCGCATGGCCATGATCTTCCAGGAGCCGATGACCTCCCTCAACCCGGTTTACACCATCGGTGATCAGATTGCCGAAGCCGTCCAGTTGCACCAGAAGATGGACCGTCGCGAAGCCACGCAGCGCGCCGTGGAGATGCTCCGCCTGGTGGGCATTCCCCTTCCCGAACGGCGGGTCAAAGAATATCCCCACCAGCTTTCAGGCGGTATGCGCCAACGTGTGATGATCGCGATGGCACTCTCCTGCAATCCAAAACTTTTGATTGCGGATGAACCCACCACCGCCCTCGACGTGACCATTCAGGCACAGATCCTGGAACTCATGAAGGATCTGAAGACAGAGTTCCACACTGCCATCATGCTCATCACCCACGACCTCGGGGTCGTGGCTGAGATGACGGATCGGGTCATCGTCATGTACGCCGGCAAGGTGGTGGAGGAGGCTAAGACCCTGGATCTCTTCCGGGAACCCCTCCATCCATACACGCAAGGCCTTTTGGCGTCGATTCCCCGCCTCGATCAGGAGGCGCACTCCGAGCTTCACGTGATTGAGGGTGTGGTGCCCAACCTGCTGCACCTGCCCGCCGGCTGCAGCTTCGCACCTCGCTGTCCCCACGCGATGGATGTCTGCCACCAGAAAGAACCCGTACTCGCCGAGGTCAGCGACGGCCGCAAGGTCAGTTGCTGGCTGCACGCTGAGGGACAGGAGGCCGTCTCATGAGTGCCGTCGTCGAGCGCAAGGCGCCCCAGGAGGGCGAAACCCTTCTCAGAGTGACCGATATGAAGGTGCACTTTCCCATCCGGGGTGGCCTGCTTTCAAGGACCGTGGGCTATGTGCACGCGGTGGATGGGGTCAGCTTCGACATCAAGTCGGGCGAGACCATGGGCCTTGTGGGTGAGTCGGGATGCGGCAAGACCACTACCGGCCGCGCCATTCTGAGGTTGGTGGAGCCCACCGCCGGGTCGGTCGAGTTTGAAGGCAAGGACCTCTTGAAGTTGAATCACGGGCAGATGCGGGCCATGCGGCGGGAGATGCAGATCATCTTCCAGGACCCGTTTGGATCGCTGAACCCGCGCATGTCGGTGGGCGAGATCATCATGGAGCCGCTCGCGATTCACAAGATGGGCGGGCGGGCCGCGCGTGAGAAACGGGTCCGTGAACTGTTGGAAGTCGTCGGCCTGGCGGCGTACCACGCGCGGCGGTATCCGCACGAGTTTTCGGGCGGCCAGCGCCAGCGGGTCGGAATTGCCCGTGCCCTCGCCCTCAACCCCAAGCTGATCGTGGCAGACGAACCGGTGTCCGCGTTGGACGTCTCCATTCAGTCCCAGATTCTCAACTTGCTTGAGGACCTGCAGCAGGAGTTCCACCTGACGTACCTCTTCATCGCCCACGGTCTCAACGTCATCCGCCACATCTCCGACCGGGTGGGTGTGATGTACCTCGGGGTCATGGTAGAGACCTCCGACGCTTCCGAACTGTATCGGAAGCCGTTGCATCCCTATACAGAAGCGCTGTTCTCGGCCATCCCGATTCCGAACCCGGCCATGCGCCGTGAGCGGATCGTCCTGACGGGCGACGTGCCCAGTCCGGTCAACCCGCCGTCGGGGTGCCGGTTCCACACGCGCTGCCCCATTGCCCAGGATGTCTGCAAACAGGAGGTGCCCCTCCTACACGACGCCGGCGGCGGTCATATGGTGGCCTGTCACTTTCGTTGAGAAGGCGGGACGGGCGGGAGCAATCCCGCCCGTTTTGTGTTTCTTGGGCCAGGCGCCGGGTTTGGTGTAACGTGGTGTCCCGGGAGAGAGGGGAGCAAGCAGTTCATGAAGTTGAGCCACGAGACGGTTGAGCACGTGGCGCGCCTGGCGCGCCTGCGACTCACAGAGGCGGAGCGGGATAGGATGGCCGAGGCACTCTCAGCGGTGCTGGCGCACATGGAGAGCCTCGGCGGGGCGAATCCGGGCGGTGCCGTCCTGGAGGGGGGACGGGGCACCGCCTATGCCGACCTCCGGCCCGACCTGCCGTGGCCGTCTGCGGACGGCGCCCGGCTGCTGGATCTGGCCCCTGAGAGCCGGGGCGGGCAGTTTGTCGTCCCACGGATCGTGGCGGAGCCATGAGCGAACTGTTCGATCTGACCGTAACCGAGGTTCTCCGGGCCACGAGAACGGGCGAGTGCTCGGTGCGGGAACTGGTGCAGGGCTATCTCGGCCGACTGGCGCGATACGATTCCGTCTATCATATCTACTTGGACGTGTTCAGCGAGGCGGCGCTCCGCCGCGCCGACGAGCTGGACCGGCTCCCCGAAGACGCCCGCCGCTCGCTGCCGCTGTTTGGCGTGCCCATGGCCGTGAAGGACAACTTGACCATGGCGATGGGCTGTACCACGGCGGGATCGCGCATCCTCGAGGGTTATCGCGCGACCTACACCGCGACGGTGGTGGAGCGACTGCAACAGGCCGGTGCCGTCGTGCTGGGGAAGGTCAATCTGGATGAATTCGCCATGGGTTCGTCGACCGAGCACTCCGCCTATGGCCCCACGCGCAATCCCTGGGATCGGAGCCGGGTTCCCGGCGGGTCCAGCGGGGGATCCGCCGCCGCCGTGGCCGCGCGGATGGCGCTGGCCGCGGTCGGGTCTGATACCGGAGGTTCCATTCGGCAGCCGGCAGCCTACTGCGGGGTGGTGGGCCTGCTTCCCACTTACGGGCGTGTGTCGCGATATGGGCTCATTGCATTTGCATCCTCGCTGGATCAGGTGGGACCGCTCGCCCGCACGGTGGACGATGCCGCCCTGGTGTTCTCCGTGATTGCCGGCGCCGATCCTCGCGACCAGACCTCCCTGCGGGAGGCCGTGGCGCCACTGCGCCAGGAAGACGGTGTGGCAGGGCTCCGGATCGGCGTGCTCTCGGAATACCCTCCCGGGATCGACCCCGTCGTCCAGACCGCCGTCGAACGAACGGCCGCGGCACTTGAGCAGGCAGGGGCGCGCCTGTTGCCAGTCTCGCTGCCGGACCCGGAGCGTGCCTTGTCGGCGTACTATATCATCGCGCCGGCCGAAGCTTCTTCCAACCTGTCCCGGTATGACGGCATCCGCTTCGGGCTGCGCAAGCCGGCGGACGGACTCTACGATCTCTACGATGAGACCCGTGCCTTCGGCTTTGGAGACGAGGTCAAGCGGCGCATCATGCTGGGCACGTTCGCGCTGTCCGCGGGGTACTACGACGCGTATTACGGCCGGGCGACAGCCGTCCGGCGGGAGATTGCAGGGGCGTACGCGGCCTTGTTCGACCAGGTGGATGTGATTCTCTGCCCGACGTCGCCTGATCGGCCCTTCCGGCTCGGCGAGCGGCTCTCGGATCCCTGGCGCATGTACCTGTCAGACCTGTTTACGGTATCGGTGAATCTGGCCGGACTGCCAGCGCTGTCGGTACCGGCCGGCGGGGAGGGTGGGCTGCCGACGGCCGTTCAGGTCATCGGTCCGCGTCTGTCGGAGGCGCTGCTGTTCCGGGTGGGACGAACAATTGAAAGCACGGTCCACCGGATGCCGTGGCCTGCTCTGGAGGAGGGGGCGTCCGCGTGATACTGGATAACGGCGCCGAGGTCATCATCGGCTTCGAGGTGCATGTGGAACTGAAAACGGCCTCCAAGCTCTTTTGCAGCTGCCCGACCACCTTTGGCGAGATGCCCAACACCGCGGTCTGCCCCGTCTGTCTCGGGCATCCGGGAGTGCTGCCGGTGCTCAACCAGGAAGCGGTGCATCTCGCCACCCGTGCCGCCCTAGCGCTCGGGTGCCGCATTAATCCCATCTCGCGCTTCGATCGGAAGAACTACTTTTATGCCGATCTGCCGAAGGGCTATCAGATCTCGCAATTCGACCACCCACTGGCCGAATGGGGTGTCCTTGAGCTGCCCGGAGGCCACGGCCGGACGGTGCGCATACGCCGCATCCATATCGAAGAGGAGGCCGGAAAACTCAATCACGAGGGGGAGAATCTCTGGACCTCGGGCAGCTCCCTGGTCGACTTCAATCGAGCCGGCATTCCCCTCATCGAAATCGTGAGCGAACCGGACATGCGTTCCCCGGACGACGGGCGCCAGTACCTGCAGACGCTCATCCGTTTGCTGTCGTATGTCCAGGTATCGGACCTTCGCATGGAGGAGGGTTCCCTGCGCTGCGACGCCAACATCTCCCTGCGGCCGGCCGGATACGATGGGGACCTGGAAGACCTGCCACGGGTGGAGCTCAAGAACCTGAACTCGGTCCGCAACGTCGTACGGGGCCTCGAATATGAGATCAGGCGCCAGGCGGCGTTGCTGGACGCAGGCGAGCGCGTGACGCGGGAAACCCGAGGGTTTGACGACGCCAGCGGCACCACGCTCTCGCAGCGCAGCAAGGAAGCGGCCAACGACTACCGGTACTTTCCCGAGCCGGATCTGCCGGCGCTGGTGCTGGAGCCCTCCTGGATTGAGACCGTGCGCCAGGAGCTGCCGCTCCTGCCCGACCAGTGGATTGACAAGCTGGTCGCGTACGGCGTCCGAGCCCAGGACGCTGAGGTGCTGGTTTCGGAACCGACGCTGGTGAAGTTTGCCGATGCGGTCCGCGCGGCCGGAGCCGAGGCACAAGCGGCGGTGACCTGGATTCTGGGGGATGTGGCGCGGCTGCAAAACCTCCATCATCTGCCCTACGGCGAGGGACCCCTCACACCAGCGCGGCTGGCTCGCCTCCTCGCTTTAGTGGGTGCCGGGACCCTCTCCGGGCGGATGGCCAAGGAAGTCCTGGAAGCCGTGTATGACACGGGTCAGGATCCCGACGTCATTGTGGAACAGCGGGCACTGCGTCAAGTGTCGGACGTGGACGCCCTATCGGGCATCGTGGCCACGGTGCTGGACGCGAATCCCAAGGTGGTGGACGACTTTCGGGCGGGCAAGGACAAGGCGCTGTCGTTTCTTGTCGGACAGGTCATGAAGGCTACGCGGGGCCAGGCGGCGCCTGCGGCCGTGAATCGCCTGCTGCTCGAACGTCTCGGGACGGAGGCCCCCTCGTGAGCACACCAAGGACCGAGGCGCTGACACTTCGCATCGAGCGCATGGGCCGGGACGGCGAAGGCGTGGCCACCCTTCCTGACGGACGGGTGGCCTTCATCGCGGGTGCGCTCCCCGGGGAAACCGTGCAGGCACGGCTGCTGGATGAGCATCAGCGGTACGCGCGTGGAGCGGTAACCGGTATTGAGCAGCACGCCGCAGAACGGCGCCTGCCGCCGTGTCCGATCTACCGGGAGTGCGGCGGATGCACGCTCCAGCACTGGAGCTACGAAGCGGAGGCGGACTATAAGCGCAGGCGGGTGGAGGAGGCCCTGCGCCGGATCGGAGGGGTTACGGATGTGACGGTGGAGCCGGTGCAAACCCCCTCATACCCATATCGTTACCGCTCCAAGGCGTCGTTTGTATGGACGGGCGCGCCGGGCGATGCTCATCTGGGACTTTACCGGCGCGGTTCCCACGACGTGGTCAACACCGATCGCTGTCTCATCCAGCATCCCATGCTGGATGACGTGTTGAAACAGGCGGTAGAGGCTGCCAACCACTTCAGACTGGAACCGTACCAGGAGAGGCCCGGGCGCGGAATACTCCGCCACCTGGTGGCGCGCGTGAGTTCGGCCGAGGACAAGAGCGTCGCCCTCCTGGTAGTATCCAGGCGCGACCCGCGCCTGATCGAGTGGGCGCGCGAGCTCATGCGGCGTGTCCCCCACTTGAAGGGTGTGGCGATGAGCCTCAATGCCGAGCACGGCAACCGGATTCTGGGAGGAGCCGCCGTGACCCTGACCGGCGACCCGGTCCTGGAGGAGAGGCTTGCCGGGCTAACGTTCCGGGTGGGCGCGGACGTATTCTTTCAGGTAAATCCCCCACAGATGGATGTCCTCCTGAGCGCGGTCGAGCGGGAGATCGATCCGGCCGACGGCGTCGGGGGCGCTGACCTGTACGCAGGCGTAGGAGTCATGGGCAGCCTGCTGGCCCGGAAAGGATACCGGGTGATGGCGGTCGAGGCGTCACGGTCCGCGGTCGCGGATGGCCGCGAGAGTGCGCGCCGCAACGGACTTTCCATCGAGTTCCGGCCTGGGCCGGTGGAGACCGTGTTTTCTGACCTGGTGACACGCCACTACCGCCCGGATCTGGTGATCCTAGACCCCCCACGAAGCGGCATCAAACCGGAGGTGGTGGCTGCATTGCTCACCGGCGAACCGAACAAAATCATCTACGTGAGCTGCGATCCGGAGACGCTGGCCCGGGATGTGGGCCGGCTCCGTTCGCGCTACCAGATACGCTGGGTGGCGCCCGTAGACCTGTTTCCCCGCACCGACCACGTCGAGACCGTGCTGGTGCTGGAGAAAGCCTCCGGTGGCCCCCAGTCATGAGCCTGTTTCTGTGGTTTATCGTAGGGATAGGAGTCTTAGGCGTGTTCCTCACCTTCTGGCTCATTCAGAAGGGCTACCAGATGGAGCGCGCGGAGAGGCAGCAAGACCTGGGCTCTGTGGAGCCCCGCGCCAAGACCTCGGTCCGGGAAGCAGGGAGAGATCGCGATGGGGGCCCTAGTCGGTAAGACCGTCGACCAGAGTCGGACCGAAATGACGGAACTGGTGTTGCCCAACGACTCCAACATGCTGGGGCACATGCTCGGCGGGCGCGTGATGCACCTGATTGATCTGGCTGCCGCCATCACCGCCGCGCGTCATGCCGGTCACGTGGCGGTGACGGCGTCGATGGACAGCGTCGACTTCCGGCACCCCATCCGAGTCGGGCAGGTGGTGCGGCTCAAGGCGCAGATCAACTGGGTGGGCCATACGTCCATGGAGGTGGAGGTGAACGTGTTCTGCGACGACGTGGTGGGAGGCACGCTTACCAAGACCAGTACCGCCTACCTCTCCTTCGTGGCCATTGATCATGCCGGCCGCCCGGTCGCGGTCCCGCCCCTGGTACTGACCACCCCTGAGGAAGAGCAGCGCTTTCGCGATGCCGAAGAACGCCGTCGGGTGCGGCTGTCGCGCCGTACGCGTGCGGTGGACATCTAACACCCCTACGATCCCGCAATAAGCGTAAAGATCGCGAACGGCGTCGAATCCGCCGCTTTCGCGCGTTGCCGAGCGCCTTGCCATTTGGCAAGGCGCTAGACGCCTAAAGTAGTTGGATACGAAAGTTTGCCGCCGTCCTCCTTATCATGCAACCGTTGCTTCGACTGACGGCTGATGAGGAGGTCCCATGCCAGACACCCAGTTGGTCACCGTCGTGTCCCGCCTCACGAGTCTGCTGGTGACGGTGTCCGGAGGGCTCTTCACCTTGGTGATGGTGTACGGCGGGATTCGTTACATGGTGGCAAGTTCACCGCGCAGTGTCGAGGCCGCCAAGAGCATCATGATGCGCGCTGCCGTCGGCCTTCTGCTGGTCATGATGGTTGACGTGATAAAGAGCCTCCTGCAGTTCATCGCCTCATGAAAGTACTTCTTGGGTCCCTAAGCTTCCTGGTCACGGGCCTGCTCCACCTGGTTCTGGCGGGTGCCAGTCTCCTACTGCGCATCGTGGTGTTTCACCCACTCACCCTCCTGCCGATGGCGGCCGCGTTCGTCGACGGGTCCAGGACCCTTGCCCTCACGGCAGCAGGAGGGGTGGTCGGAGTGTCCGTGCTGCGAGCGCTGTGGCCAGCGCTAACGGGTACGCGCATTGCCGATGCCACCAGCGGTTTGGTGGTTCGTGCCGTCGTGGCAGCCGCGGCAATGGGCCTGCTTCCGGCCGGGATCCGCCTGCTCTTCCGGCTCAACAACCTCATCGTAACGGCGTTCGAGGGTACGCGGTGGTTCCCCGCCACGTCGCTGGGGCCGGGCCTGTTGGCTTCAGCCCCACTGTGGCTCCTGGCGCTCCTCGTTGTCGTCGTGCTCCTCGTGGTCTACTTGAGCCTGCTCTATGTCACCCGTCTCATTCACATTGTGTGGCTGGCCGGCCTGATCCCCTGGTTCCTGCTCTGGTGGCTCGTGAGCGGGGATGATGCCCGGCTCGGAGGCCAGGTGAGGGAACTGGTGGCACTGTCTCTCACCCAGGCCGTGCAGGCGGTAGCGTGGTGGCTGGCGGTGGGATACGTGCGCGGGGCGGGAACAATGGCGGGGCTTGTGTTCGCCACCGGGTCCCTCTGGTTCATGGTGATGGTGCCGCACGAGTTTCGACGTCTGCTCGGACTTGGAACGGTCGCGCGCCCACGGGTGGCCCCATGGTAAAACGACGCATCCCCTTACCCCTGGCCGACGAGATCAACGTGCTGTTTGGGATTCCCGCCGCGACCGTTGCGGTGGCGCTGGGAGGAGCCCTGGGCAGCGTGCTGGCGTATATGCACGGTGGCTCCCATAGAGGGCTGGCGGCAGGAGCCATCGGATTCCTGACCCTGGCCGCGAACGTCCGCCTGGAAGACGCCCCACTCTACCGATGGACCGGGCTTGTGGTCCAGTTTCTTCTCGCTCCCCGGATTTATGTTTGCCCTCCGTCAATGTCGTTACTGGAAGCCGAGGTGAATCCGCTTGCCAAAGCCCATGCAAAGACTTTTTCCTATTAGGGCAATCGGCGGCGACGTGTGTCTGATGGATCGTGATCGCTATCTGGCCGTGTTGGAAGCGTCTCCCGTTGGATTTGCGCTCAGGGGTGAGCGGGAACGGCAGGCCCTTGTACTGGGTTTTGCGCGGTTCCTGAACGGGCTTACATTTCCCGTCCAGCTCCTGATCAAGACGGATGTCGTGCGTCTCGACGACTACCTGGCCGACATCAAGGCGCATGAAGCGGACCTGGAACCGCATCTACGCCCCGCCCTCGGAGACTACATCCGATTCCTCCACGAGTCGCAGCATCTGGAGCATCTTATGCGGCGACGCTTCTACGTCGTGTTGTCGTGGCAAGGCACCGACACGCGCAGCCGTCCCATCCGACGCGGCGAGACTCTGTGGGAGGAGGCCGAACGGGAACTTGGGAGGCGGGCGGCAGTGGTGGACGAAGGTCTGAGGCCCCTTGGCATCAAGGTGCGGCGGCAGGGCACCGAGGAACTCTACAAGTTTATTTTCACCTGCCTCAACGGTCGTGATCCGCAGGAGGGGATGAGCTGGTCATGGGACTCCGGATTTATCGTCAAATAGCGCCGGACCAGCGGCTGGAGGGGCTCTGGCCCGACGCCGTGGTGGTGCGGTCGGATCATGTGGCGGCCGACGCCGAGCTCTGGCGCGGGCTCACGGTGCGCACTTGGCCGAGAGAGGTCGCGGCGGGCTGGGCACTGCCCGTTCTTCTGGCCAACGAGGCGCTCACGGTTTCCATTGTGATCGCACCGGTGGCGAACGACCAGCAGATGGCGCAGATGAACCGGAGGCTGGTCTGGAATCGGGGTGCCCAGCGCGCGGCAGAAGGCATGGGACGGATCTACGACGCGGGACGCCTCGAGGCAATGGAGGACGCCGATAGACTGCGTCGCGATCTGGCCAGTGGCCGCGTGCGCATGGTGAGGGTCGGACTCGCGTTTCTTCTGCGGGCCAGGACGCGGGATCACCTCGACCGCCGCACGGATGGGTTCATGAGTCTGGCCGCCAGTTTGATGCTTCTGCTCGGCCGTGGACGCTACCAGCAGCAGGCTGCCCTGGCCGCGACCATGCCGGGGGGAGAGCCGATTCGAGGATTGCGCGTGATGGACACGGAAGCGGCCGCCACCCTGTTCCCGCTGGTGGGGGATGATCGGCATGATCCGTCGGGGGAGATGTGGGGGGAAAATTCGCTCTCCCACTCTCCCGTCGTGGTCGATAGGAGACGCTTACCCGCGCCCCACAGCTTCACGGCCGCCTGGTCCGGGGCTGGAAAGAGCTTTGCGACCAAGCTCCAGATCCTCCGTGCACGCTACCACGGGCACCGCGTGGTGGTCATTGATCCAGAGGGCGAGTACCGCGGGTTATGCGCTCCCGCCGGTGTGATGGACATCGGGGAGGGACGCGGGTTGAACCCGTTGTTCTGGGCAGGGTCCACAGCGGTCGAGCGGGTCCGGCGCGGGGCCTTTGCCATCCGGTGGCTGGAGATGCTGGCGGGGCCGCTTCCGCCCGAGACCCGGCGCACGCTTCTGACCCATCTCGATACCGGCGACGCGCTGACGCCTGGCCGGTGGCTGAAGCGGCTGGCCCGTGACCTGCCGCGCGAATATGAACGGGTGGGGCCGTATCTCCACCACTGGGTGTCCGTGATCGGTGAGGGCGAAACACGCGTTCCCGACAGCGGGCTCAGCGTTATTGACCTGTCCGCGGTGCCGGATGCCCTCCGGGCCGCGGCATATCTGGCAGCCGTTGAGTACGTATTGGCCACGCTCTCGGATCGACGACCTCGCTGGGTGGTGTTCGATGAGGCCTGGCGCCTGCTCCTTCATCCTGATCTGGCGCCATACCTGGAAGAGCTGTACCGGCGGGCGAGGAAGTGGCATACGACGCTCGTCCTGGTCACACAGGACGCGAATGACGCGCTCCGCTCGCCGGCCGCGGAAGTGTGCCTCCGCAACAGTCCTCTGGTTCTCCTGCTCAAGCCCCACCCGGAGGCACTCACGGACTGGGCGAGACTCTTTCACCTCACCATGCCGGAAAGAGAGTGGCTGGCTGGGGCGGGCGTGGGGGAGGGGCTCTTGCTGGCGGACCGGGCGCGCCTTCCGATCCGCATTGTCGCGAGTCCTCGCGAACGGGCGTTGATACAGGAGGCCGAGGCGCATGCCCGCGTGGGTTAAGCGGCCCGCGCTGCCGCTCTTGCTTGCCGCCCTGGTCTTCGTAGCCCTGAGCCTGGCCGCCAGGGGGCCGGGAAGGGCGTGGGTGGTAGTGAAACCGGTGGCACAGGGAGCGCCCATCGTTTCCGGAGACGTCCGCTACGAGGTGATCCCGCGGACGTTCGATCCCCCCGCCAACGCGGTGGCGCGGATGACCCTGTCACCTGGCACGATCGTTGGGCCCGGGGTTGTCGTAAGCGGCGATCCTCGGTCAGGCGACGAATTGACAGTCGCGGTCAGTTCCGTGAGCGAGGTTGGGCTGAGCGCCGGTGACCGCGTTCGGCTCGGTGCCGCAGCGAACGGCGGCGTGTGGCTCTCGCCCCCGGTCACCGTGGTGGAGGTCTCGGCGGGGGGCGTGGGAGCACTAGGCGGCAGCCTCACCATTACCGGACCGTGGGACACGATGCTGGCCGTCGTCCAGCACGATGGCAATCCGTCGGGCACGTGGCTGGTGTTGCTGGTTGGGAGGACGCGATGATAGAGGATGCGCGCGGCGTTATGGTCGCGACCACGCACGCAGCGTTGCGCATGGTGCTGAAAGAGCTCGGCGCCGAATGTTGTGACGCGGTCGACCCCATCGATGCCGCCGTGGAAACGGGCGCGGCGGCGGGTGTGGTTGCGAGTCAGGACTTTCCGGGACTGAATCCGGACGTGGTACGCCGCTGGGCGGGCCACGGTGTTCCAGTGCTGGTCTGGTTGGAGACCGATCCCCCGCCGGCCTGGCGGAACGCAATCCCGGGTGTGGAAGTGGTGGCCGGGGAGATCGACGACGCGGACATCAGACGCTGGATCCATGCTTCGAAGGGGTGGTCTGATTTCGGCCGTGATGCTCGCCTGCTGGGTGTGTTGGGGATGGGGCGACCGGTTGCCACGGTAGCGGCAGTGTGGGCGAATCAACTCGCCGGCATCCGCGGGCCGGGACTGTTGGTAGATGCCGACTGGAGCGGAGGCAGCCTCACAGAAGTGCTTGCGGGGCATGTATGGAGCCGGGTATGGGACTACACATCCCTGCGTCCGGTGGCGGTCCCCTCGGGCCAGTTGGCGCCCGCTCCGCCCCCGTGGGAGACAGGGTACGAAGTCGGGATGGATGGCATGGTGGAGGAGGTAGGGCGCAGATCGGCCTGGATCCTGGTCGACCTTGGGTCGGACTTCCGACGGAATCCCGCTCTGGCCTGGATACCTCGGCTCGACGCAATCGCGATGGATGCGGCTGACCACCGGCCGACGCGGATACGGGAGACCGTGAGTATGCTGCGGACTCTCAATCCCG